>CAZEPA010000093.1:0-10763 GCA_964513955.1 uncultured Anaerolineae bacterium
TGGCAATCGCCTGACCGTTGCGGATGTGCGGACGCTCGATGCCAAGCGCCACAGCTGTCATCTCGCGGGCTATACTATACCAGTCGCTCGCGGCAATAGGTTACCAGTCGCTCGCGGCAATAGGTTACCAGTTGTTCGCGGCAATAGGTTTGCCAGTGATTTGCAGGCGGACAGAGCCACCGATGTAATAAGATACTTGGCGCCTCCTTCCTGAATGGTGATAATCCTTTCACCGGTAAATAGACCAAATGCGGTGAAAGGAGCATGCCATGAGTGGGAGGAGAAAAGCTGTGCTAGACATTCGCGAGATGCTGCGTCGTACACGTGCCGGCGAGAGTGAGCGGGCGATCGCCAGAGCACTCTCGATTGGACGCCCCACGGTGAAGAAATATCGGAGTTGGGGCCTGAAAATGGGATTGTTGGAAGGCGAGCTGCCTTCAACACCCGAACTACATGCACTTTTACAATCGACCATGCCAGAAACTACACCCCCCCAAACGGTCTCGGCGGTCGAACCCCACCGCGAGAAGGTGCTGCGCTGGCGCGACCAAGGGGTGGAATCACAGGCCATCTACCAACGGCTGCGGGATGATCATGCGTTCAACGGCTCCTACGCTGCCGTGTGGCGCTTCGTGCGTCACCTGGAGCCGGCTACACCCGAGGTCACGGTGCGCATCGAAGTCAAGCCTGGCGTCGAAGGGCAGGTGGATTTCGGTTACGCCGGCCTGATCTGGGACGGCGTGCGCGAGCAGCAGCGCAAAGCATGGGTGTTCGTGATGACGTTGTCCCACAGCCGCCACCAGTATGCCGAGCTGGTCTTCGATCAAACGGTGGCGACCTGGTTGAAGCTGCATATTCACGCTTTTGAGTATTTCGGCGGCGTGCCTCAACGCATCGTCCTGGACAACCTCAAAGCAGCTATCATCAAGGCTTGCTTCGAGGAGCCGACGGTGCAGCGCAGCTATCGAGAGCTGGCTGAGCACTACAGTTTTCTCATCGCCCCGTGTCGAGCAGCCACGCCCGAACACAAAGGTAAGGTAGAAAGCGGTGTGCATTACATCAAACGCAACTTTCTGGCCGGCCAGTCCTTCACTGACATCACCCAGGCCAATGCCAAGGCGCTGGCGTGGGTGAAAAACATCGCCGGGCAACGCATTCACGGCACAACCAAGATGAAGCCGCTGGTACGCTTCACGGAGTGTGAAAAGGCCGCCCTGTCGCCACTACCCGCCGCCGCCTACGATCTCGCCGTCTGGAAAGAGGCCACGGTTCAACGAGACTGCTATGTCGTGTTCGAGAATGCCTATTACTCAGTGCCCTTTCGTCTGGTTGGCGAGAAGGTTTGGGTACGCGGCGGCCTCAACTCAGTTGGCATCTATGTCGACTACCAACTGGTCGCCAGCCATTTGCGGGCGACAGAAGCAGGGCAACGTACCACGCAGGTGGATCACCTGCCTCCGGCCAAGGTCGGTGGACTGATCCAAACTCGTGAGGTCTGTCAGGAACAGGCGGCGCAGATCGGCCGTAGTACAGCCGAGGTGGTGGCCAGGCTGCTGGCAGAACGACCAGTCGACCGTTTGCCGATGGTTCACCGCATTCTGAGCTTGAGCAAGACCTATGGCCCCGCACGCCTGGAGTGCGCCTGCGCCCGGGCTCTGCACTTCGAGGACTTCAGAGCACGCACGATCCGCCAGATTCTCGTCAACCGGCTCGATTTGGCGGTATTGCCTGCCTTTCTCAATCTGGAAAGCGCCAAACCATTCTTTGCACGTGCACCGGAGGATTTCTTGCCAGGGCTGGGAGGAGTATCATGGAACTGATGCATCAACTCGAGCCTCAACTCAAGCGGCTGCGCCTGTCCGGTATCCTGGACACCCTGGCTTTGCGCAACGAGCAGGCCATCCGCGAGAGGCTCTCTTACATCGAGTTTCTGAACAGCCTCATCCAGGATGAGGTCGAGCGCCGTGCGCAAAAGCAGCTCACCTTGCGTTTGCGCCGAGCGACAGTCAACACGGCCAAGACCTTGGAGGAATTCGATTTCAGCTTCAATGCCAGTGTCAATCGGCAGCAGATCCTGCATCTGGCCAGTTGCGATTACATCCGCCAGAAACGCAACATCCTGTTATGCGGGCCAACCGGGGTAGGGAAGACCCATTTGGCCCAAGGATTGGCCCACGAGGCTTGTCGCAAGGGTTTCGATGTCTTGTTCGTCAATGCACACAAGATGTTGCAGCACATCCATGGCGGCCGCGCAGACGGTAGTTATGAGCGGCGATTGCAGACCTATCTGCGCCCCGACCTGCTCGTCGTTGACGACTTTGGCCTCAAACCATTGCGTCCGCCGGCACCGGAGGATTTGTATGATGTTGTTAATGAACGTTATGAGCGCGGTAGCATTATTTTGACCAGCAATCGTGCGCCCAAAGAATGGTCCGATCTCTTTGGCGATCCGCTCCTGGCCTCCGCAGGACTCGACCGCCTCGCTCATCGTGCCGAAATCATTGTGATCACAGGGGTCAGCTTCCGTGCCCAGGGTCGGCGCCAGCTGGAACAGGAGGTGCCCACCCTTCACCAATCGTAGTCGTTAACGTACTTGACTTAACCGACCGATCTCGCCGTGTAGAATACCTTTTGGGGGAAAGGCGAGAAGGCTCGGTCGCCACCGGCTACTCTCGTCTTTTTCACTTCTTGACAGTGGCCGTTCAGAGGCCCCCCTGCTGCTGCTGGTGGTGCTGGTGTTGGCACCGAAACATCACGAATAATGGTACTCGATTTGCATTCAGGCACCTGGAGGAACCAGGTATCTTATGTGGCACAACTGGTAACCTATTGCCGCGAGTCGCTGGTAACATACGCCCGCGACTTGACAGATGTCGAATTTCAAGACGACCATCGGCATGCTGGCCGGCGTCGCGCTCAGCGGAGGCGTTGTCCAGGGGATCAGCCGTGTCACGGGCGGCCGTGGAATTGAAACTCCGAACGGGACATCCTAGTGCTGTAGGGGATCAGGACAATGACAATCTTTGACTTGCTTTTCATCCTAATTGTCTTCGCATCGGCGGCCATGCTGGCGGTGGTGATTGCCGCCGCCCTACGCGGCCGCTTCAGGCGAGCCGCCAAGCTGCTGGCTGCGCTAGGCATTTGCCTGGCGCTCTATCTCAGCGTCATCGTTGTGGTTTCACTGGCTTCACCGCCGCGCGTCATGGCTCTCGGAGAAGACCGGTGCTTCGATGATTGGTGCGTTGCGGTGGAGGATATCGCGCGGTCTGAGTCGCCAAAGGGGACGGAGTTCACGGTCACGTTGCGCCTGTCCAATCGAGCGCGCAGAGTGGCTCAACGGGAAAACGGCATTGTCGTCGCCGTGCTGGATGAGAAGGGGCGGCGGTTTGAATCGGCCGCAGATCCCGCGGCCGCGCCGTTCAACGTCTTGCTCCAGCCCGGTCAGTCTGTCAGTACGACGCGGACATTCGACGTATCGGGCTCATCCGGCCCGCTTAACCTTGTGGTGGAACATGCGGGTTTCAGCCGCTTTCCGGGCCTGTTCATCATCGGGGATGACTCAAGCCTACTTCACAAACCCACCATCGTGCGCCTACCCTGACGCTGCGCACGACCTGAGCCGTCAGCGCCGGTCAACGGCCAATGTTGTAGGCCCGGTCAGTCGAGCGTCTCCTCACACCACCGATCGAGCGCGGTTCGATCCAAGAAGCCATCGGCCGCGGAGGTGACGCCAATTTTGTAGGCAGCGAAGACGATGGCGCGGCGCAGGGCCTGGTAAGGATCGCCGGTCTGCACATAGCCGTGGATGAAAGCAGAAAAAAGCGCGTCGCCCGCGCCAATGGTGCTGACCACCGGCCGCACCGACACGGCCGGAAATCGGCCGACAAACCGATCGCGCTGGACCGCCAGTAGCGCGCCCTGTGCACCGAGGCCGATCACGAGCACCTGCGGCGCGTAGCGCCCCATGATCTCCGCCGCCCAGGCTTCCGGCGGCATAGGCAGTCGTTCATCGTTCATGAACAGCACATCGGCCGCGGCCATGAAGTCCTGGTTGTAGTCATCGTCCAGCTGGCTGACAGTGTGCACATCGGTCGCGACCAGGCGCCCGGCCGCCCGCGCCCGGCGCAGAAACGGCCGCGAGAAGTTGATATTACACAGGACCGCGGCATCGCAGCCGGTCAGCGCGGCATCGAACCTTTCCTCGGGATAGACCTGCTCCTGGATATTCTTCAGATCCACGTGAATCTGGCGCTTGCCGCTCGGGTCGGTCAAGATCACCGACTGCGCCGTGGTGGGCAGCGCGGCCAGAACCAAGTCATCCGCCATGCTTTCCTGCGCCAGGGTCGCGCGCACCATAGCGCCTGCCAGGTCTTGCCCAATCAAGGACAGGAAACGCACGTCATGACCGAGCGTTTTGAGAGCCTTGCTTACGTTGAAGCCCACCCCGGACACGCTGCTGTTGATGCCAAAAAACGGATAGCCTACTGGCGCGTAGGTCAAGGGAAAGCCCTCAACTTTCAGCGTGGTTTCGATGTTGATGAGGCCGGAGACGAGAATGCGCGACATGGTTCTCCTGGCGCAAAAATGTAGGAACTGGAGATGGGAGACCGAAGACCGAAGACCGAAGACTGGAGACTGGAGACCGGAGAACAGACTCACTCCAATCTCTGATCTCTGATCTCCAATCTCTGATCTCCATCACGGCCACAGCACGCTTGGCGGCACAACCTGGCGCGGGCCGTTGGGCGGCTGCCACCACAGTTCCAGGGCCTTGCCGCCGCCACGCTGAAAATGATCCACACGGATCGCATGGCGGCCGGCCGTTAGCGGCACCGTAGCATTGAACTCATTGGCCGTATCCGGTTGCAGGGCTTCGCCGACGAGCTTGCCATCCAACCACAGGCGCACCCCGTCATCGCCATTGACGCTGAAGACGTAACTGCCATCCACCGGCGCTTCCAATTCGCCGTTGAAGCTGTCGCTGAACGGCCCCGCCCATGGCTCGTTCTCCGCCCAGGCGAACAGCACAAGCGGAGAATTGACGGTAAAGGCTGGCGGTCCACTCCAGTTTTCGGTGCTGTAGTATGTGCCCACCAGGCCATGCTGCGGCAGGCCCATACTGAACAGAACCTCGGCGGGCACGGGCTGTTCGCCTTGTCCGGCCTGCGTCCAAAAGAGCGCGGCGCCGCCAGCCGTCGCGGGATCGGCCTGGGTGATGCGCAGCGCGTGCAGCCCCTTGCCCAACAGGCGTGCGCCCGTCCAGGCCTGGCCGTCCACCTCAATCTGCAGATTGCCTTCGCCGCGGAAGTCCACCTGGCCGGTGTGCGGCATGCGCAGGCTGCCCGTCCAGGTGACAGGAGCGATCGGCGCGCCGGGCGGCCAATCCTGCGGCCACGTAAAATTGATCTGGCTGTCGCGCCGCGTCGCGCCCCCGTAGTCGCCGTTGAGACCGTGCAGAGCCACGATTTCGCGGCCGGGCACATTGACGCTGAGGTACAAAGGCTGCCCACGCGGACCGGTGACCATGTGCGACGTTGTACCGGGATAGTAAACCGTAAACAACTCCATCAAGTCCTGATAGTGCGTATCCAGCAGGAAAAGCGCGTCCTGACCAGACATCGAAGGCAGCGGAAGGTCATCCACAGGCTGCGCCATTAGATAGGGCTTTTGGCTCAAGCCGCCCCCGCCCTCGCTAGGCGCCCGATAGGTCAAGAAAATAAGCGGCGAAAAGTAGAAAAGACGCGGCGCCAGGTAGAGCGTGTGCGTAGACAGCTTACTTTGCACTTCACGCGCCACGGCGGTCTCCACCGGCGAGAAGGCTTGCCACACCGTATCGTCGTGCGCCTGGCGGTCGAAGAAGACGGTGTAATTGGCATAGGCGGCGAAGGCAAGCAGCGCCACGGGCGCCAGGAGAGTCAGCCACGCCCACCGGCTCCACGGGGCCAGCGGCGATGCGGCCGCCAGGTGGTTGGAAGCCCGCGTCCAACCACGATCCAACGCACTGCGCAGCACGACCCAGGCGCGCGCGAGCATGTCGCCGGCCAGGATGGCGACGGCCGGCACCACGGCGATGGTGCGAAAAGCCTGTGGGCCTTCAATCAACGAAGAGAGCACGCCCCCAGCCAGCGTCACGGGGATCCAGATCAGCAGTAAGCCATAGCGGTGATCGAAGACGCGCCAAAGGCCATAACCGAAGCCGATCAGCAGCAGCGCGCCCGTGACCGGATCTACCATCGGCGCGCCCGGCAGGTTGTGACGCGGGTTGGTGTCTCCGCGCACGGTGAACATCTCCGCATGGCGGCGCAGATTTTCCCACAGCGGCTGGTAGGAGCCGGCCTGCTTGACGTCATTGAAGATGCTGACCTGCTGCGAACGGTTGAGAAAGGTGAAAGGGTTGCGGCTGTAGTGGACGGCCAGCGGCGAGAAGGTCATCACGTAGAGCAAGGCCATCAGCGCCAGCCCCAGACCCATGCGCCAAAAGCCGCGCTGCACAAGCAGGCGGTAAAGGACATAAAGCGCCACGACGGCCACGGCCATGCGAATCGCCAGGTAGCTGTACATGCCGAGGCCTAGGAAGAGGCCGGCTAGGGCAAAGTCGAGCAGGCGCCGATTCTTGGCCGCGCGCACCAGGAAGAGGACACAAAGCACCTGAAAAAGCGGCGTAGAGACTTCAATCCAGCCCCAGCGGCTCATGTTGATGTGCCACCGATTGAAGGCCATGAAGGCCATCGCCGCGAGGGCCGATGGAACGCCGAAGAGGGTCCGCGCCAGCGGATAGACCGCCAGCACGGTCAGGACAGCCGGCACGACCGATGCAAGCACCAGCGCCAACCAGGTGGTGCCCAACAGCTTGAACATGCCCAGCATGAAATAGACATACATGGTGGGGATTTCGTACCAACTGGTGCCAAACGGCGAAGCCTGGCGTCCTTCGAGCACCGCCAGGGCATCAAGGGCGCCGTTGGTTTGATCAATGAAAATGCCGGGCGGCATGGTGGTCAAGCGATAGATGCGAAAGAAGATGGCAACCAGGGCGAGCAGCGCTACCAACGCCAGCTCGAGATAGGGCAGGCGGCGATACCAGGCGGAAGGCTGAACGCCCGTTTCATCGGTCAGCGCGTCCGGCGTAATACTAACGCCGGGCCCGCGGGTCAGCGCGTCCGACTGGCGGCGCTGCATCAGGCCGATGCCGACCAGGGCCAGGAGCAGGCTGGCAGCCCAGGCGGCCGTCGCCGGGATGTCGTAGACCTTCTGATACAGGGTGACATTGGCCCAGACATTTGCGCCGATGCCGGCCAACAGAAGCGCCAGACCAGCCAGCAACGGCCAGCGTCCGGCCCGGCCCCAGGTGCGGTGCGGGGCCGGTTCGCTGAACAACCCGCGGGCGATCTTCGGGGAGAGGGCGGCGGTGCGAGTGAAAGCAAAGGCTGCCAACACGGCGGCCCCCGCCATCCACAGCCAGCCGTCGGCAGTGAAGGGCGGGGTTGCAAACGAACGTAAGCCTTGCCAAGCCAGAAGGGCCGCGACGAGCAGCGCAAGCAGTTGGGACAATTGGCACCTCTCTCGCCCTATCGAATGCTGAATGCTGAACGGCGTGCGCATACCACGCGTTCAGCCCCCATCATTCAGCATTCATCGTTCAGTTCACGGCCGGGAAGAGCAGCACCCGATGCGAATCGGGGTCAGCCACGAACAGTTGCCCCTGGGCATCAACCGCGATGCCGGTCGGCAACGTCATCTCGTTGGCCTGATTGCCGTATTGACCGAAGACGGCGATGAACTTACCCTGGTCATCGAACACAATCACCCGGTAATACTCAGGGTCGGTCACATAGACGCGGCGCCCATTCGGCGTCTCCGCCACGGCCAGGTACGGCTTGTTGACCACCGACTGGCTGGGCCATCCGGCCACGGCCCACTGCCGCAGATACTTGAAGTCCTTACTGAAGACCTGCACCCGCTTGTTCCAGGTGTCGGCAACATAGACATTGCCGTCCTTGTCAATAGCCAGACCGACCGGCTCATCCAGGGCGCCGTCTACCAGCCCCGCGCCGCCGAACTGGCTCACGGCCGCGCCATCAGGCGTAAAAACCTGCACGCGCTTGTTGCCGGTGTCAGTTACATAGACGCGACCCTGGCTATCCACGGCCACGGCACGCGGCCCCCAGAAGACGCCCTGCTGGCCCAACTGGCCGTCGGTGACGCCGTTGGTTCCCCATGCAAGGACGAACTTCCCGTCGGCCGTGAACTTCTGAATGCGGTGATTCCAGGTATCGCAGACGTAGACGAACTGGCCATCAGGCGCCACGGCCACGCCCCACGGCTCGTTGAACTGGCCGTTGCCCGTGCCTTGACTGCCCCACTGCCGCACGAAGTTGCCGCTGGCGTCAAACTGCTGGATGCGGTGATTGCCGGTGTCTGCCACGTACAAGGAGCCATCCGGCGCGACGGCCACATTGCGCGGCGAACGGAACTGGCCGTCGGCCTGACCTTCGACGCCGCCCCACTGTCGCAGCGACGTGACCTGGCGCACGCCCTTTTCGTAGGGATCCACCTCGCTCGTGGTGTCGGTGATATTGCTGCTGGCCGCGACGGCGCCGTATTGCCAAATGGAGGTCACCACGTCTTTGCGCACATACATCGAAAAGCGATGCACCGGATCCCATTGGCTGAGCGGCTGCGTGTACTTGCGATACCAAAGCACATCCCACACGACCTTGACCTGCGCCGGATCGCGCAGGCCGTCGCGGATGCGCTGCCAGGTGAGGCCGAAGTAGGTCTGCTTGGGCCACCACACCAGACGGTAGTTGTAACGCACATAGCGATTGCCCAGGTACGGCTTGACCTTATCCTCGTTTTTGTCGCCCACCAGGACAACCGGCGCGTCGAGTGCATCACGATTGGGCGAAGCGCCGTAGAAGGTGCGATTGGGATACTCGCGCAGATACCATTCGAGCGGCCAGGTCGAGTCATCGTCGTACGCCACCTTGATCTGCTTGCCGCCCACCGTGCGCTCGGATATTTGGGCGATCTCGTTCATGGCGCGCTTGATGTCCGGCGTGCCGTGCGCATAGACCAACAGTTCCGTTGCGTCGTCATACGTGATGTAGTTGAACATATAGCTGACGCGCACGGTCCACAGACCAAGGGCCAACACCACCGCCAGGAAGATCGTCTGTCCGGCGTGTTGACGCCCCAGGCGGCGAATCCAGCCAACGGCAAACCAGGCCAGGACGAGCAGCATGATCAGCGCAGCCACCCACTGCAAGGTCGCGCTGAGGCCGGGAATGCTGACGCTCTGGAAAGGGCTGGTCTGGGCAAGTGAAACCAGGGCAAAGCCGATCACCGGGATGGAAAGCAGCAGCCACAGCCCTCCCTGACTGCGCCAGGCGCCCCAGTCAATACGCTCCAGAACACGGCCGGCCCACCAACCGCCCATCAGGGTCATGGGCAACGCAATGTAAACCGTCAACCACGGCATCTTCTCGCCCGCCCAAGTCAGTCCGGCAAAGGCTCCCAGGAACCACCAGATGTTGAAGAGGGTGAAGAGAGATTGGAAGCTGGAGATTGGAGACCGGAGACCGGAGACCGGAGACCGGGGATCAGAGAGTGGGGATGGGAGATCGGAGACCGGAGATAGGAGATCGGAGACCGGAGATTCAGGCGCGATCTTGGCGCGACGAGCCGGTCTCTGGTCTCTAGTTTCTGTGTCCTGATCTTTGCCTTCCTCTTTCGACTTCAGGCTTTGGGCTTTGGCATTTCCCGTGACTCTGCGCAACAAGAAGCGCCAGCCGCGGCTCGTGATAAAGGCCACGATGCCGCCCAGGGTAAGGAAGAGGGGCAAAAACTCATACATGGGGGTCGTCAGGAGATAATAGTACCAGGGTTGACCGCCGCGCGCGACCTCTTGCTGCGCCAGCCAATAACCGAGCGAGCCAATGGCGCCGGTGGCAATACCCTGACCATTGGTGAAGAACGTGGTGAAGAGTAAGACATAGATCACATAGAACAGGCCGGCGCTGATGAGCCAACGCACGCGTCCCCACAGAAAGCCAACCACACCGGCCGCGACCAGCATCAGCACGAAAACGCCCAAGGAGCGAATGTAGCCGGTTTGGCTGTAGTCCTGCGGATCCCAGCCAAACATACGAATAATAAAGGCCGAAAAAAGCGGCGCGGCGATGGTCAACAGCCACATCACGACGTCAAGGGCCGGGTGCGAATGGAGGCGTTCGCCTACCCCGCGACCGGCCAGGAAGAGAGCCGTGGCCAACAGCGCCACGCCCAGGAAGAAGACAATCGCGGCTGTCGTCTCGACAACGCCAACTTTACCTTTGGTCACCGTGTAGAAACTGTACACGGCGGCAACCGCGCTGGCGGCCAGGGCGACAAAGAAGGGGATTTTCAGCCCATTTTGCGTCCATGTGTCACGCGCAATGTCCAACAGAGCGTAGAGCAGGAAAAACCCGATGAAAAGTCCAGCGAAGATATAGGAAATCTCCATCGAAGAGAACATGAACGCGTAAGGAACCATCATCACGATCAGGTACTTCGGCTCGCGCGTGTCGAAGTAGCGGAAGATCATCAGGACAAGCCAAACCAGGAACAAGAGCATGAAAGGCTCGTCACGGATGTAGCGGGTATAATAGAGAATGGCGGGGGAAATCGCACACATCGTGGCTGCGAGGAAAGCGCCTAAGCGCCCGAGATAGGCGCGGAAGAACCAAAGCAGCCAGACGGTTAGAATACCGGCGACGGCGGCT
>CAZEPA010000094.1:0-3184 GCA_964513955.1 uncultured Anaerolineae bacterium
CGGCCGCTGCGCGCGCGATCCTGCAATTCCTCAGCGCGCGATTTCCCGTCAACCCAGCCCTGCAAATGGCAATCGAGCAGCTGTGTGATTGACCGGACGCCTGCACAGGGTGCAGCCCGGGGCCACCGCGGAACACGAAGTATCTTGTCGCTGCGAAGGGACGTAAACAGCCGGTGAGCGCAGATCTTACGCTCACCGGCTGTGCTCCCTCATGCGTCAGCTTTGCTGCCTACCAGCGTGATGTTGCACCCCACCTGGTAGGTTGCCTCTGGGTTGGCCGGATTGACGATCTTGCCGCTGGCATAAAAGCCCACGCTGCCGGTCTTGAATTCTTTGGCCGCTGCGGCCAATTCTCCCCAACTCTCTCCATTTGGCCCTGTAATCGTCAACATGATCACCTTGGGCGCCTTCTCGTCGCGTTTGCCTGCCATGATGTTCCTCCGAACTTGTGGTGTGGATTGGTCTCACCGTGAAACTCTGTGTACGGAACGACTAACGAATCGAGGGTCGCCGTGTTCGCGGCCAGCTCGCGGCGACCGCCACTCGGTGCGCGTTTTCTTCAACTCGCCGTCGCCTCTGGCCTATTATAACACGCGTCGGGCATTCGTTCCTGGGGCATGCCGCTTTCCGTTGGATGCAATCTTCGCGTCCTGCGGCTTTGTCATTATGGCAGATTCGACTAGAATAATCGGCAGGATACCGTCAAGTCGGTGTCCTCATTCATCAAGTATTCCTGGGAGAAGACAGCGATGCCCGATCAGAATCAACAATCCTATGAGTTTCGTGCCGAGATTCAGCAGCTCCTGCATATTTTGGTGCATTCCCTGTACACCGAGCGCGAAATTTTCCTGCGCGAGCTGATCTCCAACGCCTCGGATGCGCTGAGCCGCGTGCAGTTCGAGATGTTGACCAACCAAGATGTCCTCGACGCGAACGCGGAACTGGCGGTGCACATCGCGTTTGACGCCGACGCCAAGACCTTGACGGTGAGCGACAGCGGGATTGGCATGACGCAGGCGGAGATGATCGAGAACCTGGGCACGATTGCCCATTCGGGCGCGGCCGCTTTCCTCAAGCAGTTGGCGCAAGAAAAGCGGCCGCTCACCGATGTCATTGGCCGCTTTGGCGTGGGCTTCTACGCCGCGTTTATGGTGGCCGACCGCATCCAGGTCATTTCTCGTTCCTACCGGCCTGACGCGGAAGCCGCCCAGTGGAGCAGCGCGGGCGACAATCAGTATACCGTTGGCCCGGCCGCGCGACCTGCGCGCGGCACCGATGTCATCCTTCACCTCAAGGAGGATGCCGTTGAGTTCTTGACTGCCTGGCGCCTGGAGCAGATTGTCAAGAAGCACTCTGACTTTGTGGCGTTTCCCATCTACGTGCAGGACAAAGTAGCCAATCAACGCACCTCGCTCTGGCGTCGCGCGCCGCGTGAAGTGAGCACCGAGGAGTACGACACGTTTTATCAACAGTTGACCCTGGACTTCGAGAAGCCGCTCCTGCATCTGCACTACGTGGCCGATGCTCCGGTTGACATTCATGCCGTGCTTTTCATTCCGCGCAGCCGTGAGAAGGGGATGTTGGGCCTGCGCAAGGACTTCGGCCTGAAGCTCTATTCCAGCCATGTCTTGATCCAGGAGTACAACAAAGACCTGCTGCCCAACCATTTCCGCTTCGTCGAAGGCGTGCTTGATTCAGAGGACATCCCGCTCAATGTCTCGCGGGAGACAGTGCAGAACAATCGTCTGCTGGGGCAAATTCAGAAGGCGCTCACTGGCCGTCTGGTTAAAGAACTGACCAGCCTGGCGACCGAGAGGCCGGATGATTATCGCGTGTTTTGGCAGGAATTTGGCGGCTTCATCAAGGAAGGCGTTGCCACCGACCTGATTGGCAAAGACAGCCTGCTCCCTTTGCTGCGCTTTCACTCGACCCAGGCTGCCGCCGCGGACGCGTGGGTGTCCCTGCCGGCCTACGTCGAGCGCATGCCGAGCGATCAAAAAGAAATCTACTACATCCTGGGCGAAGACCTCACCTCGGTGCAGCGCAGCCCGCACCTCGACCCGCTCAAGCAGCGCAACCTCGAAGTGTTGACGCTGGTGGAAACGATTGATAGTTTCATGATGGTGGCGCTGCGCGAGTTCGACGGCAAGCCGCTCAAGAATGTAGACAGCGCCGACCTCGACCTGCCGCCGCTGCCGGAAAAGGCCAGTGAACCCGCGAGTGAACCTGTGGCCGACGCCAGTTTCAATCGCCTGGTCAGCCGTTTCGTTGAAGTCCTGGGCGACCGCGTGCAAGAAGTGCGTGCGTCGAAGGCGCTCAGCACCAGCCCATGCCGCCTGCTGTCGCCTGAAGGGGCCATGAACCAGGAGATGCAGCGCGTCTACAAGCTGCTCGATCAGCCTTTCGACGCGCCCAAGAAGGTTCTGGAACTCAACCGCAGCCATCCGCTGGTGCAAGACCTGGCTTTCTTGGTGGCCGCCGATCGGCAGCCTGACCTGGTGCGCCTGGAAATTGAGCAGCTCTACGAAAGCGCGCTGCTGCAGGAGGGCATTCATCCAAATCCGGCGGCCATGGTGGCCGGGATTCAAGAACTGCTGGCGCGCGCCGCGCAGGCGACGCGCCGCGCCGAAACCGATGCGGACTGATCCCCGGCCGCGTTCAAGGCGCGGGTAGCCATCATGGATGTTTTCAGCCTGGGAAGCTGGCTGGTCCTTTTCCTGGCCGCCGCTGCGGCCGGCGCGGTCAACGCGATCGCCGGCGGGGGCACGTTGATCTCCTTTCCGACCTTGACCGCGCTCGGCCTGCCGGCCGTCACCGCCAACGTCACCAACACGGTCGCCCTGACGCCCGGCTACCTGGGCGCGACCCTGGCGCAGGCGCGTGATCTGCGGGGGCAAGAACGGCGCGTCTGGCTGCTCGTGCCGGTCGGCGCGTTGGGTGGACTGGTCGGCGGCTTCTTGCTCTTGCTCACCACCGAACGGCTCTTTCGCAGCCTCGTGCCCTATCTGATCCTGCTGGCTTCGGGCCTGTTGGCTGCGCAGCCCCGCGTGCGCGCCTGGGTGATCTCACGCCAGCGAGATGGATCGCCCCCGCGTCATCCCATCTGGGTAGCCGCGCCGGTCTTCGCGGCGGCGGTTTATGGCGGCTACTTCGGCGCTGGGCTTAGCGTCATCATTCTCGCCGT
>CAZEPA010000094.1:3284-10753 GCA_964513955.1 uncultured Anaerolineae bacterium
CATTTTCGGCATCTGGCGGGATGGTGGTAAAATGGCCCGGTACATTCTGCCTCAGCGGCTGCTTCTCGAGGAGTTCTCTTGCTGCTCGTCAACAATGTGACTAAATCGTACGATCAGACGCCGGCCTTGCGCGGCGTTAGCCTGGAAGTGCCTACCGGCGCCGTGTTCGGACTGCTTGGCCCCAACGGCGCCGGCAAGTCCACGTTGCTCAAGCTGGTCATGGGCTTCATCGCGGCCAATGGCGGCCAGATTCAATGCCAGGCCTCGCCTCAGCACATTGGTTACCTGCCAGAACGCCCATCCTTCCCAGAAACCGCACGTGTGGACGACTATCTGCGCACCGCGGCCAGCCTGGCCGGGCTGCGCGGTCGCGCGCATCGCGACGCCGTCGCAGGCGTCCTGCACACCGTGGGGCTTAGTGAGATGGCGGGCCGGCGCATTCGCACCTGCTCCAAAGGGATGCGCCAACGCCTGGCTGTGGCGCAGGCGCTCATTGGCGACCCCGCCTTGCTCCTGCTCGACGAGCCGGCGGCTGGGCTGGATCCGGCCGGGCAAGTGCAGATGCGCAACTTGATCCTGTCTCTGCAGCAGGCCGGCAAGACCGTCGTGCTCAGCACCCATCAGTTGAACGAGGTGGCGCAGATTTGCAGCCATGTCGCCATCCTCAGCGCCGGTCGCGTGACGCGCATTGGCACCCTCAACAGCGTGCTGTTGACCGAGCCGCACGTACAGATCAAAGTAGATGCCCATTTACTGGATGATCCCCATGCCGACCTGCTGACTGGGCTGCGCAGTCTGGCGCCAGACATCGCCGTGGAGGACAACCGCATCACCCTGGTAGGCGCAGCTATCGCTCAGAAGACGGCTGTCCTGCGCCTCCTGCTCGATGCTGGGCTCGACGTGCAGGGATTGGTGCAGCAGCAGGCGAACCTGGAGGAGATTTACCTGGAGGCGATTCGTCCGTGAGCCGCATTTTGACCCTGGCCTGGTTCATCACCAGGGATTTCTTCCGCTCCTGGCAGAGCTTTGTTCCCCTCGCCCTGGCGCTCACTTTCTACGGCATTGCCTTTCAATACGGCGCCACGCCAGCCTATTTTGCCACGGTGACGCCGGTCGCCATGATTGTGATTGCCATCGTCAGCGTTCTGCTGCTGGCCGGCCGCTTCAACCGGGCCGCGACCTTCCCCTTCATCGCGCGCCTGCACCAGCGCAGCGAGCTGCTGTTGGCCGTTGTTTTGACCGCGCTGGCGCTTACCCTCGCCCTCACCGGCCTCATCACCGGCATGGCCCTGCTGCAGCATAAGTTCACCACTCCGCTGACTGGTCGCGAGTGGGTGCTGTTGGCCTTGATCTGGCCGTGCCTCTTTCTCTTTGCCAGCTTCTTCGGATTACTGCTGACCAACCTGGCCAGTCGGGGCAGCTCGCACATCATCGTCTACGCGCTGGTCGCGGCGTTTGCGGCCATCTACGATTACCAGTTCGAACTGACGCAAGCGCATCAAACGTTGTTGCTCGGCCTGTGGCAGCGCGTCCTTGACCCGATCTCGATCACGCTGACGCCGTTTACCAGCGCAAACCTGGTGCAGGCCGCGCTGCTCGTGCTCGGCTACGCCCTCCTCTGCTTCATCATCGCCGATTGGCTCTTTGCGCGCAAGGACCTGGTGTGGAGCGAATAGGGCGGCGCCAGGGGCGTCAACCGCGAGGCATGACCCATGACAGGTAAAATTCGCGCCCTGGCGCTGGCCTTCATTCGTGATGGCGACGACGTGCTGGTGATGAGGGTAAAGGACGAAGTTCCCGGAGATGCGCGCTTCTGCCGCTTGATTGGCGGCGGCATTGAATTTGGCGAGTCGAGCGAGACGGCCATGCGCCGCGAACTGGCCGAAGAACTGGGGGTGACGGTGACGCAGGCGCGCTACCTGGGCACGGTCGAGAACATTTTTGTGCATCTGGGCCAGACCGGCCATGAAATCTGCCAGATTTATGCCGTTGCGGTGGATGACTTGCTGGCGCTGCGCCAGCGTGGAGACCGGTTTGAAGTGGCCGAGGAAAACCTGAGCACTTACACGGCCGTCTGGCGTCCGTGGGATGATTTCACGAGCGGACGCGCGATCCTCTTTCCCAACAACGTCCTGCGCCTCTTGCAGGCCGAGAAACCATGAACGCTCATTCGACGGCCTGACCCTGCTTGAGCGCGCCGCGCAACAACAGGTCTACGAAGCGCTGCAAGCCGCCCGGCTCTTGCTGCAAAATGAGGTCCGCGCTGCCGGGGGTTTCCGCCGGGTAGAAGATACCGCAGTTGGCGTTGGAATCCAGGGCGTAGATTTCGCCAGCGCGATCCACGCGAAAGTCGAAGCGGGCATAGCCATTCCCATTGAGCGCGGAAAACAGGCGGCGGGTCGCCTCCTGCAGGCGTGCGCTCAATACCGCGTCCTGGCAAAGAACACTGGCTACGCCCCGGTAATCAACCCATTTGAGATCAAAGTGCTTGAAACTTTCGCCGGCCGGAAAGAGAAACTCCAACGGCTGGAAGACCACGGGCTGCCCTGGCGCGGCCGGGTCTTCAATCGTCAGCACCGTCAACTCGCGCCCTTCGATGAACTCCTCAACCAGCGCGCCGCCAAACGCCTTCAACATGCGGTCCGTCTCCCGCACAAGCTGGTCTGGCGTTTCCACGCGTGAGTCGCGCGTCAGCCCGACGCTGCAATAGCTGTCCGGGTGCTTGACGATGAGCGGGAAGCGCAAGGCATGAGCCACCGCCTCGATTTGGTTCGTGCGCTCGACAAAAGCGTAGGCCGGCGTCCCGACTCCTGACGCCAGGCACGCGGCCTTGAGATCATGCCGAGTGTGGGCAAAGAAGGCCGCGTTGGCGCCGGTGTAGGCAACGCCCAGGCGCTCCAGGGCCAGCAACACATCGAGGCCCGCACAATCTTCGTAGATCGTGCAGTCGCACAGGTTGAGGAAGAGGTCAAAGCCCTGCCCGGCCAGCGCGGCCACCTGCGCGTCAACCGCGTCCCTCTCGATCACGACCGTGGTGCAACTGTGTCCAGGCAGGTACGGCGCCGCATCGTAGGCAATGTCCACGTCTTTGGTGAGTGAGGTCGAGTCCGTATAACCCGGTATCAGGATGCAAATGTTCATCGTAGACGTGCGATCAGATAGTCATCAATCCGCAGCTCATCATTGATAGCGCATTTGTCTGGGTCCCAAACCACCATCTTTCGATTGGGGCTGATTTCGAACTTCTCCCGCTCAGCAGGGTGTGCATGGTACAGGGTAGGAATCCACTGTAGAGGCACAGATAGTCTGCGCCCGTCGGTCATGTGCAGATGAATATAAGTATCATCGAAACGAACATCCTGAAGGAGTGTTTCGTGTGGAAAGATGTAGGCAGATAGAGGAAACCCTATGTCGTACCAGGTTGTCGCTGTTTCATCACGGAAAACTCTGGGGCTCATTGTTTCGATTGGTTCCTTGAATCTATGCCAGATCTTTCAGTTGTCTTAGGTTCTCCCGAACCGAACGCGCCTGGTTGAACACCGCCGACCCCGCGACGGCGAGATTGGCGCCAGCCGCGGCGACCAGGCCGAGCGTCTGCGGGCCGATGCCGCCGTCCACTTCGATGTCGCAAGCCAGGCCGCGCTCGTTGACCTGGCGGCGCACCGCGGCCAGCTTCGGCAAGGTGGTGGGGATGAAGGCTTGCCCGCCAAAACCGGGGTTGACGGTCATCACCAGCACCAGGTCGAGCAAATCCCACACCTCGTCGAGCAGAATGGCCGGTGTTGCTGGATTGAGCGCGACGCCGGCCTGCTTGCCCAGCCCCTTGATCTGCTGCAAGAGCCGATGCAGGTGCGGCGCGGCTTCGAGATGCACGATGATGACATCCGCGCCAGCCTGCGCAAAATCAGCCACGTAGCGCTCCGGTTGGGTGATCATCAGATGGGCTTCGATGGGAACCGCGCAGGAACGGCGCACGGCTTCGACGACGAGCGGGCCCATCGTGATGTTGGGGACGAAATGGCCGTCCATCACATCCACCTGGATGCGGGCGCAGCCAGCGGCCTCGGCCTCGCGCACCTGTTCGCCCAGGCGGGTAAAGTCAGCGGAAAGGATCGAAGGAACAATGCCGATAGACATGTGGACTGCCTCAGTGACGCATGATGGTTGCCCGCTGAAACGAAAAGGCAAGGCGAGACTGTTGCCAGTCGCCTTGCCTTTCCGTTTGCTTGAGCTATCGCAGCAAAGACGACGTTTAGGCGATTTCGCCCGCGTACAGCTTGACAATCGTGTCCAGGAACTTCAGCGCCTCGTCGGGCGTGCGTTGGAACGCGTTGCGGCCCATGATGGAGCCGAAGCCGCCGCCGTCGCGAATGGCGCGCACTTCGTCGAAGACTTGCTCGTCTCCCGACTTGGCGCCGCCGGAGAAGATGACCACACGACGACCATCAAACGCGCTCTGCACGATGTGGCGTACGCGCTCGGTCAGCGTGGCGCGCGCAATGCCATACTTCTCGTAGACCTTCTTGGCTTCCGGCTGTTCCAGGTAGTCGCTGGGCAGCTTGACCTTGACAATGTGCGCGCCCAACTGGCAGGCAATCTGCGCAGCATAGGCGTCTACGTCCAAGGCGGTTTCGCCCTGCTTGCTCAGGTCGCCGCCGCGTGGATAAGACCAGACAACCACGACCAGGCCGACGGCCTTGGCTTCGGCCGCCAATTCACGCAGCTGTTCGTACATCGTGTTGCGGTAAACAGAGCCAGGATAGATGGTGAAGCCGATGCCCGCGCAGCCCAGGCGCAGGGCATCATCCACGCTCGCAGTCACGGCTGAGATGGGGTCGGTTTCGCCGTGGAGCATGTCGTGATTATTGGCCTTGAGGATCAGGGGCACATCGCCCGCGTACTCGGCCGCGCCGGCTTCTAAGAAGCCCAGGGGCGCGGCATAGGCGTTTAGGCCGGCATCAACCGCTAACTGGAAATGGTAAAGCGGGCTGTAGCCGGGCGGATTGGGCGCGAAGCTGCGCGCCGGCCCGTGTTCGAAGCCCTGGTCAACCGGCAGGATGACTAGCTTGCCTGTGCCGCCAAGACGGCCATGGTTGAGCATACGCGCCAGGTTTGTCTTGACGCCGGGGTTGTCGCTAGAATACCAACTGAGGATTTCACGCACTCGGTCTTTCATGACGAAAAATCGCCTCCTACACGTTTGAAAAGATAGGCGCCGCGGTGCACGCGGCTACATACTCGTTACTTGGCAGGCATTGGATCAGGGGAACCGCGATGTCGCTTTTATCATTCACAGTATACCACTATTCATTACCACGCGCCAAACGAAAAGGTGCAAATCGGTAAAGTCAGAAGGCATTGCAGGGCTTCGTTTCGTGGACAGCCGTCGTCCGCTGTGGTATAGTCAGGCGCAAAAGCCAAACCTTTTTACCCCACATTCTGAAAGGAGCTTGCGCTGGCGTCTCATGTTGTATGATCTTTCACGCACACTAACGCCTCGTACGGCGGTTTTTCCTGGCGACACGCCCGTTTCGGTAACGCAGAACCTGCTGCTGCAGCAAGGTGATGCCTGCAACCTCAGTTCCATCACGATGAGTGTTCATGCTGGAACGCATGTGGACGCCCCACGCCACAACAGCGACGCGGGGATGGGCATTGACCGCGTGCCGTTGGATGTGCTCATCGGGCCGGCGCGCGTGGTCACGCTGGCAGCGACAAACTCAATCGCCCTGGCCGATGTTCAGGCGCTCGATCTGGTCGGAGTCACACGGTTGATCGTGCATACGCGCGGCAGCGATGTGCCCAACGATGCTTTCGACCACGATCTGGTCTACTTCACGCCAGAGGCGGCTGCCTGGCTGGGCAGTCAAGGCCTGCGCTTGATCGGCACCGACGCGCCATCGGTGGACCCGGCCAGCAGCGCGGACCTGGCGGCTCACCTGGCATTTCTGCATCACGATGTGGTGATTGTCGAGAATTTGTGCCTGCGCGACGTGCCGGACGGTGATTACGAGATGATGGCGCTGCCGCTGCGCATTGCCGAGAGCGACGGCGCGCCGGCGCGCGTGGTGCTGCGCACGCTGGCGTCGGGTTGACGCCTCACAACCAGCGTTTGCGCCAGAAGAACAGCACAATGCTGATGGCTAGCGCGCCGGCCAGGCCAAGCACAAACCAAAAGGCCATGGGATGGTTCGCCGCCGGCAGGTTGACGTTCATCCCAAAGAAACTGGCAACCAGGGTCGGCAGGCTGATGATGATGGTCACAGCGGCCAGGAATTTCATCACCACATTCAGGTTGTTGGAGATGATCGAGGTGAACGCGCCCATCATCTGCCCCAGAATGCTTTCCGAAATCTCCGTCAGCTCAATGGCCTGTCGCACTTCGATCAGCACATCTTCCAGCAGCGCTTCATCTTCGGCCTCAGTCAGCAGATCGCTCTTTTGCAGGCGCTTGAGCATTAGTTCATTCGAGCGCAGGGCCGTGATGAAATAAACCAGGCATTTCTGATACTTCAGCAGCTCTAACACCTCGCGATTCTGCAACGAATGATGCAGCCGAATCTGCACCTGTTCGACGGCCGCATCAATCGTACGCAGGTATTTGAGGTACTGTTCGCTGATGCGCAAAAGCAATCTCAAGATGAACTGGCGTTTGCGCACCGTCGGCATATCAGGAATCTTGCCGGCGGCAATGTCGCGCAGGATGTGGCTGCGCGTGCAGCAAATGGTGACGATGTTGCTCTCGGTGATCAGAATGCCCAGCGGCACCGTCGCGTAGGGCGTGTCTACGGGCGCGGGCTTGGCATGCGGAATGAGAAAAACGATCAAGGTCACGCCCTGGCTGTGCTCGACGCGCGCGCGTTCACCTGGGTCAAGCGCATAGGTGATATAGTTTGAAGGGAAGCCCCACGCCTCCAACTGCGCCGCATCTTCCGGCGTTGCTTCGAGAACGTTGATCCAACAGCCCGCCGTAGGACTTGACGCCACGGTGAGCGCATCGGGGTGAATCTCATACACAGTGATCATCGGCTGTCGCCTTTATCGTTATCGCCTGCTGATGCCTGCTATATCTCATCGAACTCGCCCGGCGGCAGGCATACGATCTCTTCGCCGTTGTCCATTTCTCCGTCGAACCAATCGTCTATCCAATCATCCGCGCCGCGGCTGCCGGCCATGAACGGAGCCGGGTCATGATACCACGCGTCGGTGGCCAACGCCGATTTATAGCCCGGATTCTGCTTACCGACCAAGACCAGGCTGAAGTGCAAATGCGGGCCGGTCGAATGGCCGGTGTTGCCGCTCTTGCCCACCACGGCGCCTGCGTTCACGCGGTCGCCAACTTGTACGGCAACGCTGGACAGGTGTGCATAGATGGTGTAGCCTTTCTGGTTGCCCCACGTGTGTTCGAGAATGACTCTGATGCCATAGGCCCCTTGATCCTTATTGGGGCCAAAACTGCCTGCGGTGGC
>CAZEPA010000095.1:0-10659 GCA_964513955.1 uncultured Anaerolineae bacterium
CTGGCGGAGTGGGCCTACTTTTTCACCTTTGACCGCATGGGGCTGACCGGTGCGCGCGTGGTAACGCAGCAGGAATTCCAAGGCCATGGCGGGCGGGAATTTGGGCGCCTGACCGAAGCCAGCATAGCGTGCGTCAAAACGGGCCGCCAACTCCTGGTAGGCGCGATCAAGCACCTGCGGCGACAGCGTTTCGCTTGCTGGCTGCAGCAGCTCAGCCTGGCGCAGCATCTGGCGGATTTGGTCGGCGCTGCGTTGAATGTCGTCTGGTCGCTGCTGATACGCGCTGGCCAGGCTTTGCAGCAGTTGGCGAAAACCCGGCATGCCGTAGCGCGGCGTAGGCGGGAAATAGGTGCCAGCGTAGAAAGGCACGCCGTCTGGCGTCAGGAACATGGTCATGGGCCAGCCGCCGCTGCCCGTCATCGCCTGCACCGCATCCATGTAGATGGCATCTAGGTCTGGGCGTTCTTCGCGGTCAACCTTGATGTTGATGAAGGCGCGGTTCATGATCGCGGCCGTGTCTGGGTCCTCGAACGATTCGTGCGCCATGACATGACACCAATGGCAGGCGCTGTAGCCGATGCTTAGAAGAATCGGCTTGTTTTCCGCCTGTGCGCGAGCCAGCGCTTCTTCGCCCCAGGGATACCAATCTACAGGATTGTGCGCATGCTGGAGCAGGTAGGGGCTGGTTTCATCAACCAGGCGATTGCTGAAGGTTGCTTCCGCGTCGCTGCGGCCGGTTGTTTGCTGATGAGCCATACGTGTTTTTCCCATGCGCATCCTCTGGCGCGATTGTGTACTGTAAGCAAGCGAGAATGGCGCGTGTTCCCTTGAGCAGCACCGCGAAATTCATTCTCGCTTGCAGTATACCACACGCGCAGGCCAGCGGCAACGAGAGCAAAGATTAGCAGCAAGCGCCTTCCTGATTTCAGGTTTTGCCTGTTTTTCTGGTAAACTAAACAGCATAGAACCGATTCGTTCGTGTTCGCGTGTTTGATCGTGTGCCGCTCGGCATCTGTCATGAGGAGGTACTCGTGCTGGAAAAGATCAATCTTGACAAAGACCTGAAACGCAAAGAGTGGAAGGAGATGCGTCGCCCACTCCAGCATCGTCTCTACGAATTGGCGCAAGCTGCGTACGATACTGGTATTCCAACCATCGTTCTCTTCGAAGGATGGGACGCCTCAGGCAAAGGCACCAGCATCAACCTGCTGACGCAGCGACTCGACCCGCGTGGTTTCAAGGTATGGCCGATCCGCGCGCCGCGCACCTACGAACAAAACCATCCCTGGCTGTGGCGTTTTTGGAATAAGCTGCCGAACCGCGGTCAAATTGCCATCTTTGATCGCAGCTGGTATGGCCGTGTATTGGTGGAGCGCGTAGAAAAGCTGACGCCAGAGACTGAATGGCGCAAAGCGTACCGCGATATTGTTGATTTCGAGCGCACCCTGGCCGATGATGGTCATATCATTGCCAAGCTCTGGATGCATATTAGCAAGAAAGAGCAGCGTCGTCGTTTCAAGGCCCTGGAGAAAGATCCGCTGCAAAGCTGGCATGTGCAGCCGGAAGACTGGGAACACCATCGCAAGTATGACAAATACCTGTTGGCGGTGGAGGAGATGCTGGAGACCACGGAGACCGAATGGGCGCCTTGGACCATCGTGGAAGCTACTGATCAGCACTACACCTGGTGGCGTGTCTTCACGGCCGTGGCGGACGCGCTGGCAAAAGGCTTGAAGCTGCGCGGCATTGACCCTGAGTCTGTCATTTCGCCTCTGCCTGACGCTGGTACAGATGCCGCCGAATCGCCGCTGGCAGGCAAAACCGCGGCTGAAGAGGCGGCCACGGCTGATGTGAACACGCCAGGCATTGCACGTATGGCGGGCAACGCGGCGGAGGAGTCGGAAACCGACGCCTTGCCCCAGGATGACGACGACTTAGATTGAGTGGGTTCGCATAGAGGTGCAGCCATGTCTTCGATTTTATCACAAGTAGATTTGACGCTCAGTCTGACTGAGGAAGAGTATATCGAACAGGTGGTCCGCTATCAGGTTGCCCTGAGCCAACTGGGCTACCAGGTCTATGTCCAAAAGCGTCCCGTCGTCATGGTCTTCGAAGGGTGGGATGCGGCCGGCAAAGGCGGCGCCATCAAGCGTATCACGGAGAAGCTTGATCCGCGCGGCTACGCAGTTTACTCGATTGCCGCGCCCCAGGGTGAGGATAAGACCCATCATTACCTGTGGCGGTTCTGGCGGCGCCTGCCTGAACGCGGACAGATCGCCCTCTTCGACCGCAGTTGGTATGGCCGCGTCATGGTGGAACGCATCGAGGGCTTTTGCCGCGAGGTTGAGTGGAAACGAGCCTACCGCGAAATCAACCAGTTCGAACGGCAGCTGGTGGATTTTGGAACCGTTGTGTTCAAGTTCTGGGTTCACATCAGCAAAGAAGAACAACTCAGGCGCTTCACCGAGCGCGCAGACACCCCCTATAAAGTCTGGAAACTAACCGACGAGGATTGGCGCAACCGCGAGAAGTGGGATCGCTACGAAGAGGCCGTGGACGAGATGCTGCTCAAGACCAGTACGCTTTCCGCGCCCTGGACGATCGTCGAAGGCAATAACAAATGGTGGTCGCGGGTCAGGGTCTTGCGCACGGTGGTGGAAGGCCTTTCCCGTGAGTTGGACTATGTGCCCGACATTCTGAAGATCAAGGGCGAGAAGAAGAGCGCGAAAAAAAAGTAAGCCTGGGTCACGCGCCAGAAGCTGGTTAAAGACCGGTTAAAGGCCGGTTATGGAGGCACATGACCTAAATCATTGGCATGGTCAAGGCGCCATGCTACAATTTGTCCGCAAGCAGTTTTCATGCGGTGGCGCGTGGAGCCATCCGGATGGCCTGTCAATGGAGCCAAGGCCCGTGAACGTTGCGTATTGTCATGTGCCAGATATCCTCATCAGGCACCGCTTGGTCGCAAGCGGTGCCGCTTTCCGCCTTGTGGGTAGGCCCACACGCACCTACGGTGGCCTCCCATGCGCGCTGCCTTTGCGCTGGCAGCGATCTCGTTTCTTTCCTCTCACGCCTAGTATGTCCGACGGCTTTCACTTCTCGTTGACGCGAACTCCAAGAAACTCACACCACTGCCGTTGTTGTTTGATTCTGACGCAATGTCCGCGCACGGCTGTGCGCACGGCTTGCCTTGCCCCATCGAGGCGAGACAGGCCGATCTTTGTACAATGATGTATGAGGAGCAATGTATGGAAACCAACAAGCCTAACCCCTTCGAGATTGCACAGCGCCAACTCGACGAGGCCGCCGCGATTTTGAAACTCGACCCGGCGGTGCATGAATTACTGCGCTGGCCCATCCGCGAGCTCCACGTGTCCCTGCCAGTCAAGATGGATGACGGCACCACCAGGGTTTTTCACGGCTTTCGCGTGCAATACAACGACGCGCGTGGCCCTACAAAGGGTGGCTTGCGTTTCCATCCTGATGAGACCATTGACACCGTGCGCGCCCTGGCCGCGTGGATGACCTGGAAGACAGCCGTCGTGGATATTCCGTTGGGCGGCGGCAAGGGCGGCATCATCTGCAACCCGAAGGAGATGTCTGCCAGCGAACTGGAACGCCTGAGTCGCGCCTATGTTCGCCAGGTCGGTCGCATTATTGGCCTGGAAAAAGACGTGCCGGCGCCGGATGTCTATACGACGCCGCAGATGATGGCGTGGATGATGGATGAGTTCTCCTTCATGCAAGGCTACAACGAGTTTGGCGTCATCACCGGCAAGCCGCTGGCCTTGGGCGGCTCTGCGGGCCGCGGCGACGCGACCGCACGGGGCGGCATTTACACGCTGCGCGAGGCCGGCAAGGTGCTTGGCATTGATCTCAAGGGCGCCACGGCCGCGGTCCAGGGTTATGGCAATGCCGGCTCCTTTGGCCAAAGCCTAGGCGAGGAGCTTTTAGGCCTCAAGACGGTGGCCGTCTCTGATTCGCGCGGCGGCATCTACAGCAGCAAGGGCCTTGACTACAAGCAGGTGATGGCTTTCAAGCATGAAACCGGCTCGGTGGTTGGCTTCCCTGGCACCGACACGATTACCAATGAGGAACTGCTTGAGTTGGATGTCACGGTGCTCATGCCATCGGCCCTGGAAAATGTCATCACGGAAGCGAATGCGGACAAGATCCGTGCCAAGATTTCGGTTGAACTGGCCAATGGGCCGACGACGCCAGAGGCGGACCAAATCCTTCACGACCGCGGCGTTTATGTGATTCCAGACTTCTTGTGCAACGCGGGTGGTGTGACTGTCTCCTATTTTGAGATGGTGCAGAACGCATACGACTATTATTGGGACGAGGCGCTGGTGCACGAGCGCCTTGATCGCAAGATGACAACGGCATTCCACGCAGTCCACAAGATGGCGACAGATCGCAACGTTCATAACCGGCTGGCAGCATACCTGGTGGCCGTCAACCGTGTGGCTGAGGCCGTGCGCCTGCGCGGATGGGCGTAAACGGGCCGTGCAAATGCCTGGCGCTGATTTTTGGGCGCGCAGGTGGTTGGCGTCAAGCTGACCGTTAATGCCTAGGGGTGTGCCGATACACCGAGTGTCAGCACACTCCTTTCTTTAGGAGCACGAATGATGGCTGAACTGCCGACAGACACACCGCCAATTTTGGAGATTCATCTCCAGTTATCGCAATATCCAATTCTTGCGCAGCAGATCCGCAAACGGATGCGCGAGGAAATTTACCGGCGGGGCGTCACCACCTCTGAACGGTTCGAGAACGAGGCACGCGATAAGGCTATCAAGTCGCAGCGCCGCGAAGGTATGATGAATCCCTTGGCCGAAGAGGATGCGGAGCAGTGGGAACGGCGGTTACAGCAGATTCGTGATTATCTGACCGACTTCTACTTTGCCTATAACCTGCCGCTGGACCTGTTGCAGCGCCTGACAGACGAGGCGATTGCCCAGCGTCTGCCTGGCGGAGGCGGCACGCGCCTGACGTTCAACCCAGAGTTGGCGCCGCTCGATTTCATTTTGCGGAAGGCCCAGGAGTATGAGGAGCTGCCTCCGGAGAAACTTGAGAAGGTCCACCACCACCTGGAAGAAATCGTTGTAGTGCTGACCAAAACGATGATCAGCGACCAGCTGCACTTTGTACGGCTGGCAAAAGCCTGGTTCACCGCAAGCGATTTTCGTTACATTCAAGCCCGTCGCATCGGCGCCGGCAAGATCGGCGGCAAAGCCGCAGGTATGCTGTTGGCCTGGAAAGTGCTGAAGTCGGTTGCGCCGCATCTGGCCTACCAGGTTCAGATTCCGCGCTCCTACTTCATCGGCGCGGATGTGTTTTATGACTTCCTCTCGCTCAACGACATCGAATACCTGAATCAGAAGTACAAGCCCGCAGAGGAAATCGTGGCTGATTATCCGGCAATCGAAGAGGCGTACGCGCAGGCTGAGCTGCCCCCGGGAGTCACCTCGCGTCTGCGTGAGATTCTGCGCGAGCTGGGCAAGCGGCCCTTGATCGTACGTTCGTCCAGTTTGCTGGAAGACAACTACGGCATGTCGTTCGCGGGCAAGTATGAGAGCTTCTTTTGCCCCAACCAGGGCGCGCCAGAGGAAAACCTGGCGGCGCTCAGCCTGGCCATTCGCCGCGTCTATGCCAGCGTGCACAACCCAGACGCCCTGCTCTATCGCCGGCGCATGGGGCTGCTCGATTACGACGAGCGCATGGCGATCTTGCTGCAAGAGGTGCAGGGTCAGGTATATCATGATTATTTCTTTCCCACGGTCGCCGGCGTGGCGTTTAGTTTCGCTCCCATCGTTTGGAATTCGCGCCTGCGCCGCGAAGAGGGCTTTGTGCGCATGGTGACGGGCCTCGGCACGCGCGCCGTCGAACGCGTCGGCGAGGACTATCCCCGTCTGGTAACGCTCAGCCATCCCCTGCTGCGCCCCGAAGTTTCGCCCAGCGCCATCCGCCGCTACTCGCAGCGTCTGATGGATGTCATTGACGTCCAAAAGAATGAACTGACGACGCTGCCCGTGCACCAGGTGCTCGACTGGCGTTATCCACCCCTGCGCTGGCTGGCTTCGGCCGACAAAGGCGACACGCTGCTGCCGATCTTCTCGGTTGGCCCTGAACTGGCCGCTGAACAGCTGCTGCCGACGTTCGATAATCTCCTGCAGCGCACGAGTTTCGTACCCTTCTTGAAAGACATCTTGGCTGTCCTGCAGCAGCAGTATGGCCTGCCGGTAGATATGGAATTTGCCTTGAGCCTGGACCCAGAAGCAACACAGCCTGAGATCACCTTTCACCTGCTTCAGTGCCGCCCCCAAAGCACGACAAACGGCGAAGCGGCCAGCGCCGCACCATTAGACCTGGTCGAGACCGACCGCTTCTTCCTTGCTCAGCGCATGGTGCCCAGCGGACGCGTCTCAGACATTGATTACCTTGTCTATGTGGATCCGGTGGCCTATGGCAGTCTTCCGACGCCCACTCTGAAGCGCGAAGTGGCGCGCTGCATTGGCCGCCTCAATAAGGCGCTGGAGAAACACGTGTTCATGCTCCTCGGCCCGGGGCGCTGGGGTTCCGCCAATCTCGATCTGGGGGTGCCGGTGACCTACGCTGACATCTTCAACGCCAGGGCGCTCATCGAGGTGGCCGTGACGCAAAAGGGCATCACACCGGAGCCGTCCTATGGCACCCATTTCTTTCAAGACCTGGTTGAATCCCGCATCTATCCCTTGGCGCTTTACCCTGACGATGGTCAGGACAAACTGAATCAAACTTTCTTGGATGAGGCTCCCAACCAACTCGCAACCCTTCTGCCGCGTGACGCCGGGCTGGCCGAGTGCATCAAGGTCATTCACGTCCCTTCGGCTCGTCAAGGCCAGGTCATGGAACTGCGCATGGATGGCAAGGTCGGTCTGGCCTACTTCACCAGCGCAGCAGAGTAGGCCGGGCCGGCCCCGTCGTCTCCAGCCTTGACCTAGCAGGCGCGGCTTTGACGGCCCGCCCTTCATCGAGTAAAATCCAGCCTGCATACAGTGACGGTTCTTTCCATTTGGGCTGCGCTCCCCATAGGCGCAGCCTGATGCGATGATCATTGAAGAGGTGCCAGATTGAGTAAGTTCTACTACGGTGGGCAGGCGGTGATGGAAGGGGTGATGATGCGCGGGCGCCAACGGATGGCGGTGGCGGTGCGCAACCCTGCCGGCGACATTGTTGTGCACGAAGAGCCTTTGACGGCTCGCATTTACACCAGTGCGTGGGGTCAATGGCCTTTTGTGCGCGGTCTTTCCTTGCTGTGGGATACCCTGGGCCTGGGCATGCGGGCACTCATGTGGTCTGCAGACGTGGCCATGAGCGATCAGGAAGAGAAAATCGAATTCAGCGGGCCGGTGGCATGGACCACGGTGGCTTTTTCCCTGCTCGTTTCCATCGGCATCTTCTTTCTCCTGCCGACGGCCATCGCACATTTTCTCGAACGCTGGTTCTCCAGCCGCATCGCCAGCGCCGTCATCGAGGGCGTGGTGCGCTTGGGGCTGTTCGTTGCCTACTTGTGGGCCATCGGCTTCATGCCAGACATCCGCCGGGTCTTCATGTATCACGGCGCGGAGCACAAAACCATCAACGCCTACGAGGCGGGCGTACCCCTGGCGCCGGCTGAGGTGCGCCGTTTTTCTCTGCAGCACCCGCGCTGTGGCACCAGTTTCCTGTTCATTGTGGTGGCGCTTTCGATCGTGCTTTTTGCGCCCTTCCATTTTGACCAATGGTATCTGCGTCTGGCTTCACGCCTGCTGCTGATTCCAGTGCTGGCCGGGATTGCCTACGAGTTCATCCGCTTCAGTGCAAGCCGTCTCGACAATCGCCTGGTGCGGGCGCTGATTCAGCCCGGGCTGTGGCTGCAGTCGCTGACCACGCGTGAGCCGGATGACACCATGCTGGAGTGCGCCATCGCGGCCCTGGCGCCGGTGCTGGCCGCCGATGGCATTCAGATCGAGACGCCGCTGGCGGCGCTGCCTGCAACGCGGCAGGCGCCGCTCGCTGCGTAAGTAAAGGATACACGTTTCAGCGCACGACCCGTGCTGAAGCCCCAACTCAATCACCGAATCATCGTCAACAAAGGAGTGTAACGATGCGAAATAAGATTACGATTGTCGGCGCCGGCATGGTCGGCTCTTCGTGTGCGGCATGGCTGGCCGAACGCGAGCTGGGTGATATTGTCCTGGTGGATATTCCCGAAACGGGGGATATGCCCAAAGGCAAGGCCCTCGATTTGCTCCAAACCGGCCCGGTGGTTGGTTATGACACCAGAATCATCGGCACGAATTCGTATGCAGAGACCGCCAATTCTGATGTCGTGGTTGTCACCGCGGGCGTGCCGCGCAAACCTGGCATGACGCGCGAGGACCTGGTTGGAATCAACACGCGTGTGGTGCGCAGTGTGGCTGCGCAGATTGCGGCAACTTCGCCGAACGCCATCATCGTACTTGTTACCAATCCACTCGATACCATGACCTATGTGGCTTTCAAGGCCTCGGGCTTTCCCAAGAACCGCGTCATTGGCCAGGCTGGCATCCTCGACGGCGCGCGTATGCGCACGTTTGTGGCGATGGAGCTGGGGGTCAGCATTGAAAATGTGCAGGCCTTCGTCTTAGGCGGTCATGGCGATGAGATGGTGCCGCTTGTGCGCTTTTGCAATGTGGCTGGCATTCCCATCAGCGAGCTGATGCCCGCCGATCGGGTGGCCGCGATCGTGGATCGCACGCGCAAGGGCGGCGGTGAAATCGTCAACCTGCTGAAGACCGGCAGCGCCTACTACGCGCCCGGCGCGGCCGCGGCCGAGATGGTGGAAGCCATCCTCAAGGATAAGAAACTGGTGCGCCCGTGTTCCGCGTACCTGGATGGCGAATACGGTCTCAAGGACATCTACTTCGGCGTGCCGGTCATTTTGGGCCGTGACGGCGTGGAGAAGATCATCGAAGTGGCCTTGACCGATGATGAGAAGACCATGCTCCAGAAGTCGGCCGATCTGATTCGGAGCACGATGGACGTCGTGCCGCCCGCGTAGGACTTCCATGCGCCCGTGCCGTTGGCAGGGCGGGTCAGCTTGAAGGATAGAGGACGAGCCTTGGCGGTCGTAGATGTGACCGGCAAGGCTCGTTTTGCGTCTATTGCGCGGATCACAATCCAGGGAGAGCGAAAACGATGGATATTCAAGGCAAAGTGGCGCTGGTCACTGGCGGCGCCGTCCGCGTGGGCAAGGCAATTGCCCTGGGCCTGGCGCAGGCGGGCGCGGACGTTGTTATCAACTACCACACCTCGGCCGTCGAAGCGCAGGCAACGATCGCTGAAATCAAGGCGCTGGGCGTGCGCGGCCTGGCGATCCAGGCTGACATCTCCGACGTGAGCCAGGTGCAGGCGATGGCGGCGCAGATTCAGGCTGCGTTCGGTCGCCTGGACATCCTGGTCAACAGTTCATCGCGCTTTCAAACCACCCCGGTGATGACTACGACGGTGGAGGAGTGGCGACGCGTGCTCAGTGTCCTGCTGGATGGCCCTTTTTTCCTGTCACAGGCCGCGGCGCCTCTGATGCAGGCGCATGGCGCCGGCGTCATCATCAACATTCTCGATCTGTCAGCCTTTGCGCCGTGGCCCAACTTCATCGCGCACAGCGTGGGCAAGAGCGGCCTGCTTGCGTTGACGCGCGGGCTGGCCCTGGAACTGGCGCCAACGATTCGCGTCAACGGCGTGGCGCCGGGCGCGGTGTTGGCCCCGCCCCATTACGGGCCGGGAAAATTGGATGAAGTCGCCGGGCGCACACTGCTGCAGCGTTGGGGTTCGGCGCAGGACGTGGCCGATGCCGTGGTTTTCCTGGTGCGCGCGGACTATATCACCGGCGAAACGCTTACGGTGGACGGCGGCGAACGCTGGGGCAAGCGCAAACAAGCGGGGTAATGCGCGCCGACAGCATTGTTTTACGTAGGTCATGGTTCCGGCGTGACGACGCTCTCGGCCGCAGACCGCATTCTCCGCGCCTGCGTCGGCTGGCCTGGCGCCGGCAGGATTAACCTCCCACCAGGAGATGCCGCGCCCGTTGTAACTGCTGCTCAACCGCGGCGCGGCTGGTGCCGCCCGGGGCTGCGCGCTGCTCCACCGAATGGTTGAAATCCCACAGCGCAACCACGTCGGCGCCAAAGTCAGGCGTAATGGCCTGTAACTCTGCCAGCGGCAGAGTGCTGAGCGTGACGCCCAGGGCCTCAGCTTGACGTACAGCCTGTCCCACCAGGTGGTGCGCCTGGCGGAAAGGCACGCCTTTGCGCACCAGGTAATCGGCCAGGTCTGTGGCCAGCATATCGCTGCTCAAGGCCGCCTGCATGCGCGGGGCGTTGACCTGCAGCGTGCGCAGGACGCCGGCCGTCACCGGCAGCGCCAACGCCAGCGTGGCTACGGTGTCGAACAACGGCTCCTTATCTTCTTGCAAGTCCTTGTTATAGGTGGAAGGCAGGCCTTTGAGCGTGGTCAAGAGGCGCACCAGGTTGCCCAGCAGACGGCCGCTCTTACCGCGCACCAATTCCATCGAATCAGGATTGCGCTTCTGCGGCATGAGGCTGGAGCCGGTGCTGTAGGCGTCGGCCACGCGCACGAAACCAAACTGCGGGT
>CAZEPA010000096.1:0-10583 GCA_964513955.1 uncultured Anaerolineae bacterium
CGGCTGCGCGGCACGATTGAACGGACCAAGTGCGTCTTTCGCCGTTGCTCCTGGCATTTGCTCGACCTGGACGTTATCCCCACCAGTCAGGTGCGCCATCGGCGCTACGGCGGCATTCAGGGCGTCAGCTTGAGCCAAATCTGCGGCAGTATGGGCCGCACCGGCGACTTCGACCACCACTTCCATCCTTTGGACGACCGTTTGCGTGACCGCTGGGTCAGCGTCGCGATGACCCGCAGCCAGTTCATCTCACTGCCTCCGGTCAATCTGGTGCAGGTGGGCGACCGCTACTTCGTGGAAGACGGCCATCACCGCATCTCGGTGGCCCGCGCCCTGGGCGAGAGCACGATTGACGCCGAAGTCAGCGTCTGGGAGGTGAGCGGTCCACTCCCCTGGGAGAAACAGCCGAGCCCACGCCTGGTTTGGCAGCGCGCCTCAGCCAAGCAGACTGCCATTTTTATGTCCTGCACTTCGGGGCGCTGAGCGCATCCACACAAGTAGAACCGGCGCGAGCGCCGATACGACCAATTAGAGGTAGACATGGCGAATCGCAACCATCCATCGGGTGAACTCAAGATGCGCATGTGCGTGCTGCTGGTATTGAGCATGGCGCTCACGGCGCTCCCCGCGCAGGCCGACGCCAACGATCCGTTTGCGGCGCTGCTGGATCAGCAGATGCCCAAGCTGTTGGCCGAATATGGCGTGCCGGGGTCCGTCGTGGCCTACATCAAGGATGGCGACGTGGCGTGGTCGCGGGCTTACGGGGCGGCGAACGCGGCTGCCGGCGCGCCGATGCGACCCGACATGCTGGTTGAGCATGGCTCCAACGGCAAGGCGCTGACGGCCTGGGCCGTGATGAAGCTGCTCGAGCAGGGCAAGGTTGACCTCGATGCGCCTGTCAACCTTTACCTGAAGCGCTGGCAGGTCACGTCAACGCAGTACGACGCCGCTCAGGTCACGCTGCGCCGCTTGCTCAGCCACACGGCTGGGATGAACATTCACGGCTACTTGGACTACAGCCCGCGGCGCGCCAGCACGCCCGACCTCACCCAGGTGCTGAACGGTTCACACCTGTTCGAGGGGCTGAACGAGACATTCGAGACCGGGCATTTCTCGCTGGGCCGGGCCGAGTTAGTGGCGCAGCCGGGCGCAGGCTACAAGTATTCCGGCGCAGGTTACACCGTGGTGCAGATGGTCATTGAGGACGTGACCGGCGAGCCGTTCGCTGCCTTCGTGCAGCGAGAGATCACCGATCCGCTCGGCGCGGCGAGCGTGCGCTGGACGTGGACGCCGCCATTGATTGAGGCCGCGGCCGCGGCGCACGGCAACGAGGGGCAGGTGCTGGAATACCGCCAGCTCGCCAACTACGCGATCGGCAGCGAGATCGCAACAGCGGCCGATTTTGCCCGCTTCGTGGCTGCCGCGGTGCCTGGCCCGCATGGCGAGCCGATCGGCCGTGGGGTGCTGAAACCAGAGAGCGTGCAGATGATGATCCAGGCGCAGCCGGGCACGGGCGGCAGCTACGGCCTGGGCTATGGCATTGCCACGAACTATGGCCAGCCGGCCATCAACCACTCTGGCGCCAATTCCGGCTGGATGGCCTACTACTTCTTGGACACGGCGCGGCGCTCCGGCTTTGTAGTCGCCTCAAATTCGAGCCGCGCTTCATCCCTACATCTCACGATTCTGGGTCTTTGGTCCGATGCCGAATTCGGGCCTGCACAGAGGCAGGTTTATCCGCCAGCGCCGCGCTGGGATCCCCTTGCGATCTGGACCTTCGAATTGACCGCCCTGCTGGCACTGGCGCTGCTAATCTCTGCGGCCGTCTTTTTCTGGCAGGTGCGGACGGGGCGCCGGCTTCGCGCGCACACGCCGACGGTGAGTGGGCTGCTTGGGGCGCTGCCGTGGCTGCTCTGGCTGCTGTTCATCTGGTACACGATCTACTCGCCTCTACCGCTGTACTTACCTTACGCCTTCCCCGACTTCTGGAATTCACCCGCGGTCCCGATCTTGATGATCGTTTTGGCGTTGTGGGTCGGTTACCGGGTGATGGCGGCGTTCTTCCCGCGGCTGATACACGGCAGATCCCCGATTGACTGGCGCTAGGAGCAGATGGAACCCATGACACACATCCTGATTGCTGATGCCGACCCCCGTACCCGTCAAGCGCTCATGCTCCTACTTGAACACAAGTTGGCAGTAGACCGTGTGGGCGAGGCATGGGATCACGCGTCGTTGGAGCGCCAACTGGGGGCGCTCAAACCGGACGCCCTGTTGCTAGACTGCCATTTGCCTGGCCTGACCAGAGCAGACATGACAGCTCTGTTGGATCGCTCAACCAGCGTCCGCCTGGCTTTGATGAGTGTGAACGCGGATGACGCCGCCCTGGCCCAACAACTCCATGCCACGTTCGTCTACAAAGGTGCGCTGCCGGAGGAAGCTCTGGCGGTGCTCAGGGCCTTGATTTCAGCCGAGAGGCCTGGCATAGCCAACGGCTCCACATAAGCTGTCAAGAGAGGGGATTCAGCGATGCCATCCATTCTGCCCGGTGATTCTGACCATGCCGCCATCGAGCGCGCCCGCGGCGGCGACAGCCGCGCCTTCTCCCCGCTAGTTGAGGCTTACCAGGCGCCGATCTTTAACCTGTGCTATCGCATCCTGGGCAACTCCCACGATGCCGAAGAGGCCGCGCAAGAGGCTTTCCTGCGCGCCTATTCACGGCTAGACAGTTATGACCCCACGCGGTCGTTCAAGACCTGGTTGTTTTCGATTGCCCATCACTACTGCATTGACCGCCTGCGCCGCCGGCGGCTGGTCTGGCTCTCACTTGACCATGAACCAGCGCTGGACACGGCGGCCTGGTGCAGTCCGGCCCTCACACCTGAAGAGACGGCTATGCGCCGCGAGCGCGAATGGGACATTCAGGCGCTGCTAAATGTCCTCTCCCCACAGGATCGCAGCGCGCTGGTGATGCGCTACTGGTACAACCTGTCTTACGAGGAGATTGCCGCGGCAACCGCCTCCACGGTGAGCGCGGTGAAGAGTCGGCTGCATCGTGCGCGCAGCGCGCTGGCGGGAATGATCCGTGAAACTCACGACACTGATGCGTCGGGTCTTCGCCATCCACAGCGCCGAAACGCGGCTCTGGTTGGGAGCAAGGCCACTGGTGATCCACGCGGCCGGCGTGAAGTCAGATTCCCCAGGCTCTGTGAGGAAGTCTCATAGGGGAACATCACGCGGTTTCGCTAGATGCTCTCCCATTGGCCGGATCCCGTAATGCCCGCGCAAACGAAGCCGCGCATGGGCCCCACATGCCGGCGAACGCTGAGGGAGAATCGTTACCTAACTAATTCAGGGTGTCGTCTATGCACTTGGTTGCGGAGTCGACGCGCGATCTGAACGGCTTCTTGCGCCTCTTCGCGCGAGATGGGATCGTAGTCTCCGGGATAGCGGGTAGTGACCGCATATTCTGTCAGGCGATCCTGTTCTTCTGGAGTCAGCGTGGGGCGTACTCGTGCGGGTACGAGCGCCAGCAATGTGCCGATCTGATGTGTGCGCGAGAAATCAATACCGTTTAGGACAAGCACAGCCTTCACGTACTTCTCTACACATTGTTGGGCGTGGAAGCAGACGGTGTCGGTCGGGCAATTCGTCTTCAGCCTGACCATGTGCGCAGCCGTCATGAGGTCATTTTCCGCCTTCGCCACCCATTGCCGAGCAACATAGAGCACTTCATCATCCAGAAGATCGAGCATAGAGCACTTTCCCTTCGCGCAGCGCAGGCCTGATGATTGTGCCAACAATGTCGCGCCGCCGGGTCACTTCGTCCGGTGTTGCCAGGATGATGTCTTTTGGAACGGTGATGTCATGCAGCGCCACGCGCATCTCAAGCTGCTTGGCGCGCTTGGAACCGCTGAACGGCATGATCACCAACAGGTCTACGTCGCTGCTCAGACTGGCCATATCCCGTGCTTGCGAGCCAAACAGGATGATTTGATCGGGATCGAAGCGATCCACCAAACGCTCTACCATCATCTGGATAGCTTGTTCAATTGTCTTGTTTGACATGGGTTTCCTCGCTGCCCACAGTATACCATATTCAGGCTGATGCACCTGGATCGTAGCAGAAACCCGTCATTCTCCACGGAAGACGGAGCGCGGCATCCTCACGGTGCCCCATCTGCAGCCCTTGCGCGGCCAAAGGGTAAAGCCCGCCGCACGGTCTGCATGTCAGGGTCGTTGAAGGCGCCGCTGAGGATGAGAATGACGACGTAGGCCAGCGCGCCCAGGATGATCTGCGCCAGCAGGGGCAGGCCAAGCGCCTGCGCGCCGGCCAGCGCGCCGGCCATGCCCAGCCCAGCCAACAGCGGCCGCCCGGCAATTTGCCCCCACGGCAGCGGCCCTACGTGCCGGTGAACGCTGAACATGAAGGGAATGCACAGGGCTAATTCTGACAGGCCGGTGATGGCGGCCGCGGCGTAGAAGCTGAAGCGCGGAATGAGGATTAGATTGGCCGCCACATTGAAGATTACGCCGATGATGAAGGCCCGCGTCAGGAAACGCTGCTGGTCTACGGCAATCAGCACGTACTGGGTGACGCTGTTGGTGAAGCCGATCGGAATGGACCAGATGAGCAGTTGCAGCGCCACGGCCGCTCCTGGCAAATAGCTCGCACCACCCAAGATGGCAATCAGCGGCGTGGCGATGAAAGTCACCATGATGGCAATGGGCAGGCTGACCAGGCCGAGCAGCCGCAGCGCCACGACGTAGGAACGCAGCAAGGTGGTGCGCCCGCCGTTGCCCTGATCGGCCTGCGCGTAGCGCGACATCAAGGGGAAAATCGCCAGCGTAAAATAAGAGGGAATGACGTTGAGACCATCAATGTACTTGTAAGCCGCGCCGTACAGTCCCACCGCCACCGCGCCCGCCAGCGGCTTGAGAATCCAAACGTCGAGACGAAAGAAGATGTGCGCCAGCAGGTGGTTGAGCATCAACGGCAGCGAGCCAGCCAACATACGGCGCTGCAAGGACGGATCGAGATCGCGCCGCGTGGCCGGCGTCAGCGGCAGCTTGCTGCGCATAAGGGCCAGCAGCCAAAAGACCTGCACCAGGTTCATAACCACCGAAACGCCGGCCAGGCCTACGAATCCCCAAGAGAGCGGCGGCAGCAGCACCAGCGCGCCCAGCGCCACCTTGCTCAACGCAATCGCCGACGAGATGCCCGACGGGTACTCCATCTGCTCGAACGCGTTGAACACCGCGCTGATACCGTCGGCGATGGCGGCAAAGAGCAAAGCCAGCGCAAAACAGCCAATCGCCAGCCCCTCCTCTCGCGTGAGTCCACCCCACACTCCATACGCCCACATAACCGCGGCCAGGATGGGTAAAGACGCCAGCCACAGCCAGCCGCGCAGCGCGGTAACATTGAGCAAGTAGCGGTTGGCCTGCGTACGGTCGCGCGCCACCTCGCGCGTCAGCAGGGTGCCCAGGCCGAAACGTACGAGAATCTCGAAGATGACGTAGAAGCCGATGGCGAAGGTGTAGCTGCCTTCGCCGGCCGGGCTGAGGATGCGCAGACGCACCAGCGCAAAAGCGAAATCAATGCCTTTGTTGAGCAGCGCCAATCCCATAGGCACCAGGCTGTTCTTGGCCACGCGCGAGACCTCGTGCGACTCACGGTCGCCGCGGTAGTAGCGCCCCCACGCCCACCAACCGAGCAGCAGGAATAAGGCCATGAATGCCAGGAAACTGGTGTACAGGCCCAGTTGCAGCGACAGCGGCGCATACTTGAAGCGCACCGTTTGCTTGCCGGCCTCCAGATGTACGGTGCGGAAATTGCCGTCCGCGCGCCAGATGGTCAGGGCCTGTTCGTCCTCTGAGGCGCCGCCCTGCGGCCGCGTATACGCTTTCCACCCGCTAAAATAGGCGTCGGTCAGCACCAGCCAGCCCGGCGAGGCCAGATCCACGTCAATGAAAACCTCGTTGGGCTGATAGCTGGTGATGACGGGCTGCGCGGCAGGCTCGGCCGCGGGGTTGACCGCGCGGTGCGCGGCGTCTAGCGCGGCGGGATCATCCACCAGGACGGTCTGGCGTAGATTGACCTCGGTCAGGCGGGACAGCAGCTGATCGGCCGCGGCCAGCTCGACTGTGGCCGCGACAAAAGCCCGTGGAAAGGCGTTTTCGTTGCGATAGACCTTGACTGGATCGGTGGAGGATTCGTAGATCAGCGTCCAGCCCGGGAGATTCAGCGGCAGCTCGCTGACTACCCAGCGCACGCCGAGCAGATGAGTGCGCGGATCGTTCAGTGAGGCAGGGTCGTAGAAAGGCGAAATACGATTGTAGAGCAGTTGGCCCTGCGGCTCTATGGCCTGCATGTACTGCACGTATTGGCGCAGAATGATCGAGTCGTAGCCGCGCACATCTTGCAGGCCCATCAACCAGCCCAGGTTCGCGTTGAGGGTTTTGGAGGTGGTTTCGCCTTCGAACGAGGTAATACGCCCAAGCTCCTGGGCAGCCTGCGCCTTGAGGAAGCCGATGGCCGGCGGCTCAACTGTCAGCAGCTTGGGATCTGCCGCAGGGTTGAAGGTCCCCGTTGCCAGCCACAAATCCAGCGCGGCGATCGCGATCGTCAGCAGCGGCCAGCGGCGGCGCCAGAAGCCGGGTTTCTGCGCGGAATCTGGCTTCTCGGTCCAGTGGCTCCAACGCAAGACCGCGCCCGCGCCGGCGAGGGCCAGCGCCAGCTTGAGCAGATTGGGCGCCTGGTAACTCCAGAAGGCCGCGCCGTCGGCAAAGGCCGCGCGCGCCAGGTCAGCCCTGTCCAGCAGACCCGCGCTGAGGGCCAGGAACGGAGCAGGCCACGCCAGGCTGAGACCGACCGCCGCCGCCAGGCCCAGCCCGGCCACCAGCAGCAGCCAGGCCAGCCGCGCCAGCCAACGCCGACCGATTCCCGCACGCAGCGCATCCACCCCAAACGCGGCCAGCACGGCCAGGCTCAAGGTCAGCGGGAAGACCCATCGAAACGCAGAGTGCAGTTGGCGATAACCGGGCAGGCCGTAGAAAAGGACGGCGTAGAGCGGCGTACCAAAGGCAAAAGCCAGGGAAAGCAAAGCCAGCACGGCAAAGAAAAGGGCGGCCGAACGGCCCCTACGGCCGGCCGCAGGCGGGACGGCATCCACCGGGCGCGCCGCGGGATTGCGTGCGCGGCGGCCGTAGACCAAAACGCCGATGACCGCCAGGACCACAGGCAGCACGCCGACGTAATTGGCGCCTTCGACATAATTCTTGACGCCCCAGAAAATCGTGGGCGTTGCCTGCCACGTGCGCGTCCACAGGTCGGTGTAGCCGTGGTGGGTGGGATTGCCGAAGAAATCGGGCAACACGAAGGTGATCAGTTGGCGCAGCGGCCACGCCCAACCAACGACCTGGGCATAGGAGGCGGAGCCTTCACGAAAACTGCTGCGCACCAGCTCGACCAGCGGCCCCAGTTGCACCGCGGCCAGCGCGAGGCCGGCCGCCGCCATGACAATCAGCCAGGCGCTCAGCCGCAGCACGGGACGCCAGGCGCGCAGCGCGCGCTGCATGGTCAACAGCCGCCAAAGCGCAAAAAAGGCCATGACCAACAGCGTGTAGTAGGTGATTTCGATATGACCGGCCAGCACCTGGATGCCGAGAATGAGCGCGCCCCCCGTGATGTAGGGAGCCGGCGAGAAGGGGGCGTTGCCCTTTTCCGTCTGTTTCTGAATCACCTTTTCGATGATCGCGAGCAGCAGAGGCAGCCACGCCGCCGCGGCCAGGATCATCGTGAAGACGACGCTGGCGATGCTGAACGCGCTGAAGGCAAAGGTGATGCCGGCCAGGGTGGCCGCGGCGCGCGAGCGTCGCAGCACGCGGGCCAGGACATAAACGTTAAGGCCGGTCAATGCCAGCTGCAGCGCCGTAAACCAGCCGTAGGCCTGCGGCAGCGGCAGGATGTAGAAGAGCAGGCTGAGCGGATAGAGCGCGGAATGTTGACCAGCGGCCAGGAACGGCGCCCCGCTGAAGAGATACGGATTCCAGAACGGCAATTGCCCGCTGGCCAGCGACTGGCGGATGAATGTTTTCCAGACCAGGTTTTCCAGCACCAGGTCGCTGATCAGACCGTTGTAGGGCGTCGTGACACCGTGGGCGGTCGCCAAGCTGCGCCAGGGCTCGAAGGTGTAGAGATTATCAAGCGGCAGGAGCGTGCGGTTGCTGAACAAGACCGGTGCAAACCACAGCAGCGGCAGCAGGAGTAAAATGAGCAGCGGCCCGACCTGCCGGCGCAGCTGCGCAGCAAGCGCCGCTTTCACGGGCGGTCGGTAGAATCGCCGGTTGCCTGGAGTGCAGCCGGCCGTGTGGACGCGGGCTGAGGCAACGGGCGGACGTTGCGGTAGCGCCACCGCAGGAGCCAGGTGCGCCAGGCTGCTTCAATTTTGATGGCATTGGACATCTTGGAGTGCCCGGCGCGACGATCTTCGAAGTAGATGGGAATCTCCGACGTGCGAAAACCGAGGCGCTGGGCCAGGTACGCCATCTCCACCTGGAAGACATAGCCATTGCTGCGGATGGGGTACGTCAGAATGGCTTCCAGGGCGGCGCGGCGCCAGCACTTGAAGCCCGCAGTGGCGTCTTTGACGTGCAAACCCAGGATTACGCGAGCGTAGATGGCGTTGGCCCACCAACTCAGCAGATGACGCCACCAACTCCAATGGCGATCGAGGCGACCGCCGCTGACGTAACGCGAGCCGACCACCACGTCACATCCCTTGATCGCGCGCAGAAACTCGGCCAGGTAGGTTGGTGAATGGGAAAAGTCGGCGTCCATCTGAACGATCAAATCCGCGCCGTGGTCAAGCGCATAGCGGAAACCGGCGCGGTAGGCAGAGCCGAGGCCCTCTTTGCCCGGTCGGTGGATGACATGCAGATGACGGGGGTGGGTCTGCTGCAGCCGGTCGGCTACCTCGCCGGTGTGATCGGGCGAGTTGTCGTCTACCACGACGATGTGCAGATTGTCAACCGCCAACGCAAAGAGGGCCGTGACGATGGCCGGCAGATTGGTGGCCTCGTTGTAAGTTGGAATCACCACAAACGTGGCAGGTGACGTGGCATAGGCCCGCGGCCTGGTACTCATCATAGCGCAAGATTATACTAGCCTGCCACATTTGGCGCAAGACACAAGCCGGGGTTATCAGCGATTCTCCATGCCACACGGAATTTAGGCTTTGGCCGGATTGCAGTGGGACGCTCTCGACGAGCTGTTATCAGCGATTCTCCATGCCCCACGGAATTTAGGCTCCAGCCGGCGGTTTCTCCGTGGAGTCATCTCGGAGATGACAGCCTGGCCTGTGGCTGACTTTCAGCCAGCCTTGTGGTCAGGAAGCATCAGCCCCACCGCGGACCTGCGCCTGCAAACGGGCCAGCTCCGCGCGCAGGCCCGCCAGTTCTGCTTCTGCGAGGTCAGCGCGCTGCGCTTCAGCCTGCGCGCGCTGCGCTTCAGCCTGCGCCTGTATCATGGCTTCGGTCGCCGTGGGAATAACGAGACGCGTGGACGGATCAACCAGGCGCAGCACCGTCTTTTCCGGGCGCAAGATCAACCCCAGCTCCGTGCTCAGCAACGTACCGTCTGCAAGCAGGGGGATCGGTGCATAAAAATGACCCTCCAAACGGAACCCTTGCAGGGATGGTTGCAGGTACTCGCCCAGGGGATCGAAAAGAAAATACTCCTTGACGCCCAGTTGTTCGTACAGCACGCGCTTTGCGCCCACATCCTCATCGCGCGTATCGCGCGACGTGATTTCAAAAATGGCGCTGGGCGCAACTTGCTCTTCCCACAACTTGTAGATGCGGCGATCGTAGCGAGCAATGCCCTTCACCACGAATACGTCTGGGACTTTGAAGATGCGGGGCTTCCCTTCGACATAGTAGAACAGCATGTCTGCAGCAATATACACTTGCTCATCGGCGCGAAAGGCGTAACGCAAGGCTTCACGCAGGTAGATGATCACAGAAATGTGCCAGTCAGTTTCACCCATAGGTTTACCATCCGATTCGGGATAATAGATTTCGGCCTTGGGCGCCTTACGGCTTCCCAGGGGAGCCATGACACTGGCAGGCGATGGCCGCGCAGGCTGTACAACAGGTGGATTGGCAATCTTGACGGTGTTCATGGTTGGTTCTCCTTGCTTGATGACCATACTGTAACGCAATTTCGGATATTTGACAAACGGGTATCTTTTTCATGATGACCCACCCTTCTCCTGAGACTCATGGATCATCACCAGAAAATTGCCTCTTGACAAACCATTCTTCGCGGTGTATAATTCTCACGCAACCGATTGCGCAATCGGTTGCGTGACGACAACGCCGCGGAGAAATAGGGAATGGCAACGATTCATGATGTAGCTCGCACGGCCGAGGTCTCGGCCACGACCGTGTCCCATGTGCTCAATGAAAGCCGCCATGTCAGCGATGATCTGCGCGCGCGCGTCCTCTTGGCCGTCGAAACCCTGGGGTACACACCGAACCGGCTGGCGGCAGGTCTGCGCCGCAAACAGACTTCCACCATT
>CAZEPA010000097.1:0-10581 GCA_964513955.1 uncultured Anaerolineae bacterium
CAACGCACTTCTGCACAACATTGTTGCGTTGAACGACGTTGGGGTTGACGAAACTTACCTCCGATCTACCTATGAACCGGTCACGGTCAAAGGTATGATGTGGCAAGGCAAAATCTGGGGTCTACCCGAGGTGCAAGAAGGCATTGCGCTTGTCTATAACAAGGCGCTGGTGCAGGAATCGGACTTTCCCGCCGACGCGCAGGACTTCAATGGCCTCTTGACGGCGGCCAAGACTTTTGCCGAGAAGAATCCTGGCAAATTCCTCATTTGTAACCAAGCCCTGGGCAATCCCGATGCGTACCACGTCGCGCCCATTTACTTTGGGCATGGCATGCCCAGCTATGTTGACGACCAGGGCAAGGTTTATCTGGACACCCCCGAAGGCTTGGCGGCGGCAGAGTGGATCAAGGCCTTTAGCGCGTATGCGCCGAAGGAAACCAGCCACGACATTTGCCGGTCCATGCTGCTGGAAGGCAAGGCCGCTGCGTGGTGGACTGACCGCTGGGCTGTTGCTGACATGGAAGCCGCCAAACTGGACTACGGCGTGAAGGCGTTTGGGCGCCCGTTCGTGGGCATCCGGGCCTTGATGCTTACGCCGAACGCCGTGGATCGCAAGCACGTCGAGGCTGCGATTGACATCATGAAGTATTTCACCGGCGCAGAGGTTCAGAAAGGCCTGGCCTTGATCAACCAGACCGTGCCGGCGGCCTCGGCAGCCATCAACTCGGCCGAGCTGAAGGCCGTGGCGCCGATTCAAGGCTTTGCCGCGGCGCTGGCGTTGGGGGTGCCGAGCGCCACCACGCCGTTCGCAGAGGCTCAATGGGAGCCAGTGGGCGCGGCTACCACGGCGATCTGGAACGGTTCCCAGACGCCGGCCAATGCGATGCAGGCGGCGCAAGCGGCAATCGAAGAGAAGATCAAGCAGATGAAGTAACTGATTTCGTGGTCCCCATGCAACGGCGGCATCCCCGCCTGTCAGGAGATGCAGCCAAAGCCCTGAGAATCTGCCGGCGACGTGGCCGGCAACCAGTTCCTAAGACGGAGGATAGGTCATGAAAGCATTTCGTTTCGTCTCTCTGCTCGTCGTGCTCACCATGCTTCTTGGCTTGGCGCCCGTGGGCGCGGCCTCGGTGGCGCCCGCGACGACACCCAACCTTCTGGTGACGTTCCCGGGCAGCTGGGTCGCCGCAGCCGGCCTCGGCAGCGACTGGGATCCCAGCAACACCAACACGCAGGCCAGCGATGGCAACAGCGATCAGGTGTGGAAGTTCACCACCAACGCCATTCCGGCCGGCTCCTATGAATTCAAAGCCACGGTGGGCGGCACCTGGGATGAGAACTACGGCGTCAACGGCGTTCCCGGTGGTCCCAATGTGCCTTTTACCACCGCGGGCGGCGAGACTGTTCATTTCTACTACGACCGCCGTGATGGCAACATGGTGGCTAGTCGGCCCAATTATCGCATCCCGGTGCTCGTCGGCAGCCTGATGGGCGCGGTCGGCGGACAAGATTGGTCGCCAGACAACCTCATCGGCTGGATGAAAGATCGTGACGGCGATGGCTGGTACGAGACGTCGTTCGATGTGCCGCCTGGCAGTTACGAATACAAGGTGGCGCTCAACGAGTCGTGGGATGAAAACTATGGCGCGGGCGGCGTTCCCGGCGGGCCGAATATCACCCTCGTCGTGCCCGCCAACCGTGGGGCCAACACTGTGGTCACCTTCGGTTATAACGACACCACCCACCAGATTCGAGACAGCATCAACAATCCGGTCGCGCCGCAGGTGGGCGACAACAACATCTGGTGGGACGGCTTGGGCCATGACAGCCGCAGCGGTCTTTACCGTGAACCGTTCGGCGCGCTGAAGAAGAACACCAATGTCACCCTGCGCTTCCGCACCTATGCCAACGACGTACAGCGCGTCAAGGTGCGTGTCTGGGACGCCGTGCAGCAAGGCCAAACCATCTACAATTTGGCCAAGGTTGGCACTGACCCGGATGCCGGCGGCTACGGCTATGACTACTGGGAAACCACATTCAACACAGGCGCCAATCTGACGATTCTTTACTACCGTTTCGTCATCGAGGATGGCACGGCCGTTGTTTACTACGAAGACGACGCCGCGCGTGATGGCGGTTGGGGGCAGCCGTACAACAATTCGCCAGACATCTCGTGGAACATTTACGTGTACGCGCCTGATTTCGATACGCCGGCCTGGGCCAAGAATGCGATCATTTACCAGGTCTTTCCTGACCGCTTCCGCAACGGAAGCACCGCCAACGACCCGACGACCGCTGATTGGTTCTATCCCCAGGAGCGTGGTCATCGCTTCCCGGTTGTACCCTGGAACACGATTGTGCCTGATCCAGAGCCAAACGATCCAACGGCCAACCCCGATTGGTACGGCACCTACAGCAGCACGTCGTATGGCGGCGACCTGCAGGGCCTGATCTCCGAGTTGGGCTATTTACAGAACCTGGGCGTCACGACCATCTATCTGAACCCCATTTTCGATTCACCGTCCAACCACAAGTACGATGGTCGCAGCTATCTGCGCATTGATCCGACGATGGGCGTGTTGGGTGACGATTCTGCGACTCTGGCCCTTTTCGAGCAGCTCACCTCGCAGGCGCACGGCCGCGGGATGCACATCGTCCTGGACGGCGTGCCCAACCACGTCTCTTCCGACAGCCCCTTCTTTGATCGGTTTGGCCGCCACCCCGAAGTGGGCGCCTGTGAAAGTCTGGACAGCCCGTATCGCACCTGGTTCTTCTTCCAGCCCGCGAATCCACCTGGCACCGGTGTTTGCGCTGGCGATACGAATTACACCGGCTGGTTCGGCGTGCAGACGCTGCCGCAGATCAATACGGCGCACCCGGATGTGCTGAACTATTGGTTTGGCCCGAACGGTGTTGCCACCTACTGGCTCGCGCGTGGCGCGGACGGCTGGCGCATTGACGTCGTGCCCGACATCGTAGGCGTCAACCCAACCTTCTTCGAAACGTTCCGCTCGGTCGTCAAGGCCAGCTACCCCAACGCCATGCTCTTCTCCGAAACCTGGGGCGAGGATGACGCCAAGTTCCGCCTGCTGGGCGATGAGTTCGACTCCACGATGAACTATCGCTTCCGCAAGGCGATGCTTGGCTTCATGCGTGACACGGTCTGGAGCGACAACGACAACAACGGCGATAATACCATCAACCCGCTGTCGCCCACGCAGTTCGACAACATGATGCGCACGATTCAGGAGGACTACCCGGCTCCTGCCTTCGAGTCGGCCATGAACCTGTTGGGCAGCCATGACACCAACCGCCCTGTGCGCGTGCTTGACCATGACGGCATTGCGGGCGGCCAGCCTGTCAATGGCTTCCAAGACGGCCGTAACCGCCTGGCGTTGCTGGCCGTGGTGCAGATGACCGTGCCTGGCGCACCGACCATTTACTACGGGGACGAAGTCGGCCTGGCTGGCTACGGCAGCGACATTCCGCGTGATGACCCCTACAACCGCCAGCCCTATCCGTGGTCAGACGAGCCTGGCTACAGCTCGCTGCCGGCCTGGCGTCAGGCGCACAGCGATCTGCTGGCGCGCTATCAAACGCTCACCGCGCTGCGCAACAGCAAGAGCTTCCTGCGCACCGGCTCGTGGAATACGCTCCTCACCGACGATACGGCCAAGGTGCTGGTCTACGGCCGCCGCGACAACACCGGCGTGGCCGTGATTGCCATCAACCGCGACACCGTGGCCAAAGATGTAACAATCAACGTAGACGGCTACGTGCCAGAAGGCGCCACGCTCGATGACGGCTTGATCGGCGACACCCTGACAGTCGGCCCCACGCGCACGATAACCTTCAATGTGAGCGGGATGGGCGCGCGCGTCTGGGTCAGCCGTCCGGGCCTCGACATGACGCGCACCTCGGCCCCCACCAACCTGACGGCCAGCGAAGGTTCAGGCTCGGTGACGCTAAACTGGAGCGCACCGACGGATGCGGTTGTGGCTGGCTATGATGTCTACCGCAGTGTGGTGGATGGCGGCTATGAGCAGATCAACGCCGCGTTGGTGGTGGGCACCACCTACACCGATACCACGGTGCACAACGGTCTGAAATACTACTACCAGGTCAAGGCGGTGACGCCGGCTGGTCTCAAGAGCCAGGCCTCCAACTCGGCGACCGCGATCCCGCACTACACCATTGGCTGGGCCAACCTGCAGTGGCCGCCGGAGCTGACGCACATCATCAGCTTCAACACCCATACCGACATGGTCTACGGCCAGGTGTGGATTGATGGCGTCACCAGTCAGGCTGGCGCGACGCCGAGCCTGATGGCCGAAGTCGGCTATGGGCCGGTCGGATCGAACCCTGCCTCTGGCTGGAGCTGGTTCCCGATGACGTTCAATGTGGACGCGGGCAGCAACGACGAGTTCAAGGGCGACATGCTGCCGCATCCCATCGGCGAGTATGACTACGCCGTGCGCTACACCACGACCAACGGCCGCGATTGGCTCTATGCCGACCGCGACGGCACTGGCAACGGTTATGACCCGGCCCAGGCTGGCCGCTTGCACGTCATCAGCTCCGGCGACACAACCCCGCCGGCCGTGCCGCTGAACCTGCATGAGGTCTCGCGCTCGGCCGCCGCGATCACCATCGGCTGGGACGCATCGCCCGATGCAGACACCGCCGCCTATGGCGTCTACCGCGAAATGCTGGTCGCCGACGCGCCCACCGCGCGCGTGCTCATCGCGTACGTGCTGGCGCCTACCACAGAGTATACGGACACCGATGTGGCGACCGGTCACACCTATCGCTACAGCGTGACTGCTATTGACACCAGCTTCAATGAATCGGGTTTCTCGAACACGGTGGACATCACCGCGGAACAGCGCACGGTTCAGATCACCTGGAACCTGACCATCCCCACCTTCACGCCGCCGACGGATACGATCTACATCGCCGGCGACACCGCGAGCGTCTTCGGCACGTCCTGGAATCCGGGTTACAGGCCGCTGACGCGCGTGGATGACACGCACTGGACGATCACGCTGACGGGCCTGGAAGGCATGCACCTGCAGTACAAGTTCACGCGCGGCTCGTGGGACATGGTGGAATGGTGGGGCGCCATTGTGGGCACCAACAACCGCCAACTCGATGTGGTCTTCAGCCAGGGCGGAGTGCAAACGGTCAACGTGACGGATCTCGAAAACTGGCGCGACCTGCTGGTGGTCGAAGCCGGGCGGACCAACCCGCATCCGCGCACGCCCGATGTCATCACCGCGGTGTGGGCGCGCATGAACCGCCCGATCAACCCGGTTACGGTGGCTGCGGACACCATCACGGTGCGCACGAGCGGCGGTCAATTGATTCCTGGCGCCACGACGTATAATGACGCCACGGCGATGTTGACCTTCACGCCGGTGCAGCCGTTTGGCCCGGGCACTTTCATAGCGACGGTCAATCCGGGCAACCTGCGTGGGACCGACAATGACAATGTGGGCATGATGGCGCCCTACGTGTGGACGATTGTTGAACAGCCGACAGCGGTGCACTTGAGCGGGTTGACCGCCTCGGGCGCCACGCCGTGGCTGTGGATCATGACCGCGCTGTTGGCCGTCCTGCTGCTGGTCACAGCCGTCCGCACCTGGCGTCGCGCGCGGCTTGGGTAAACCACCGCGGCAGGGCCCCTGACCCTGCCGCGGCATCTGACAACAATTCCCGCCGGTCTGCTGACCGGCGGGTTGAAAACGACAGAAGTCAGACTTCGAGCGTCACACGACGTCCGAAGTCTGATTCTTTTGGCAGCCTGTTATGGATAGACGCCGCGCAGTTCGAGCGCCTCGGCCACGCGATTGATCGCCAGTGTGTAGGCGGCCATGCGCGTGGGAAGGCTCTTCTCGCGCGATTCGTTAAGGACGGAATTGAATGAATCCACCATGAGTCGTTCCAACTGGCGTTTGACATCATCTTCGCTCCAGAAGAACGCCTGCAAACTTTGCACCCATTCAAAATAGGAAACGGTGACGCCGCCGGCATTGCACAGAATGTCAGGCACGATGAAGGTGCCGTTGTCCATCAGGATCTTGTCGGCATCCGGTGTAGTAGGGCCATTGGCGCCTTCGGCCAGCACCTTGCAGCGGATCTTTGGCGCATTCTCTTCAGTGATCTGACCTTCGAGCGCGGCCGGGATGAGCACGGTGCACGGCAGCTCCAGCACCTCGCTATTGTTGAGCGCATCTGCGCCAGGAAAACCAACGACGCTGCGGGTCTCGCGCACATAAGTCTGAAGCGAGGGGATGTCAAGCCCCTTGGCGTTGAAGATGCCGCCGTTGACATCGCTGACGGCAATCACCTTGGCGCCCAAAATTTGCATGCAGCGAGCGGCCACAGAGCCCACATTGCCAAAACCTTGCACGACCGCCGTGACGGTTTCGGCTCGAATGCGCAGATGCTTTAGCGCCTCACGCGCCATAAACATGACGCCCAGGCCTGTGGCATCGAAGCGCCCTTGGGAGCCGCCGATCTGAATCGGCTTGCCAGTGACGACCGCAGGCACCGAGTAGCCGCGGTGCATGGAGTAAGTGTCCATGATCCAGGCCATCACCTGGGGATTAGTGCCTACGTCGGGCGCCGGAATGTCGCCCTCTGGCCCCATCATGATGGAAATCTCGGTGGCGTAACGCCGGGTCAGTCGGCGCAGCTCTCGCTCTGACAATTGACGCGGGTCAACGATGACGCCGCCCTTGGCCCCGCCGTAAGGCAGGTTCATCAGCGCGCACTTCCAGGTCATCCACATGGCTAAGGCCCGAGTCTCATCCAGGGTGACCGCCGGGTGGTAACGAATGCCGCCTTTGGTCGGGCCGCGCACCGTGCTGTGATGCACCCGATAGCCAGTGTACATCTCGATGCGACCGTCGTCCATTTCAACCGGGAAGTTCACCGTTAACTCGCGCTTGGGAACGCGCATGAACTTGACCGTATTGGGCGACAGGTGAGGCATTTGACTGGTTGCCTCATCGAATTGGGCGAGGGCCACTTCATAGGCGCTGCGGCGTATTTGTCCGTTCATCATCAATTTCTCCTCTACATTGAGATCTTCACATACGACATGGCGCATGTATGCTTATCAGCACTGATAGCATGTTTATATAAATGATTCTAATCCAGAGATGGATAGTCGTCAAACGGAAGGTAGTTCACAGATTCTTTGAGGCAATAGACGAAACACTACGGCCAAACTGCCGCAGTCCAACTCTGGTGCGTCGAACTGATCCGCGCTCCAGACGTTGCGACCGTTCCGGGGCCTTCGACCTGTCGAGGGTGCAGGATCGCTAGTCGTGCGCTCAGCGTATGAAACACGAAACACACAAGGTTGAGTCATCCAATGTCGAGAACTACGATTTTACATAAAAAACTGGCAGCGTTCATCCTGCTGCTGCTGTTGGCCGTGCCCTCCTGGGCGCGCTCCGCTGAGGCTGCGGCTTCGACGCCAGGCGATGAGCTGTCGGCCGTCGGCGCGCTCCGCCATCCCCTCATGATCGAAGTGATGCGCGATCGGCGTTACCCCGGCAGTGACATTACGATCGAGCAGACCCTGGCCGCAGGCAGCAACTACAGCCGTTACATCGCGTCGTATCGCTCCGAAGGGCTGAAAATCTATGCGCTGCTGACGATCCCGCGCGGCGCTCGCCCCGTCAGCGGCTGGCCTGTGATCGTCTTCAATCATGGCTACATTCCCCCAGAGCAGTATCGCACCACCGAACGCTATGTGGCCTACGTGGATTACTTTGCCCGCGCCGGCTACATCGTTTTTCGGCCCGATTATCGGGGCCATGGCAGTTCAGAAGGTGTGGCGACGGGCGGCTATGGCACACCCGACTACACCGTGGATGTGCTCAACGCGGTAAGCTCGCTCAAGCATTATCCTGGCGTTGATCGAGAACGCATCGGCATGTGGGGGCACTCCATGGGCGGGCACATCACCCTGCGCGCCATGGTCACCACAGACGACATCCGCGCCGGCGTGATCTGGGCCGGCGTGGTGGCTTCGTATGAGGACTTGATGTACAACTGGCGGCGACCCGTGCCGGTCACCGTGCCCGCGCGCGCGCGGCGCTGGCGCCAGGACTTGATCGAACGCTTTGGCACGCCGCAGCAGAACGCCGCGTTCTGGAATTCGATTTCGCCCATCAACTACGTGGCCGACGCGTCAGGTCCCATTCAGCTGCATCACGGCACCCAGGACGAATCGGTGCCCCTTGAGTTCTCTGCCAGTCTCTATACGGCTTTGCAGGAAGCCGGCGTGCCATCGGCTTTCTATCAGTATGCCGGCGACAACCATAACATCTCTGCCAACTTCCGCGTGGCAATGCAGCGTTCCCTGGCCTTTTTTGATCAATACTTCAAGAACTATGTGCCGCTGCCGCCGGAAATGCTGCGCGTGCCGCGTGAATAGGGCAGGGGACGGCCGCACACGATCTGGGAATTCGAGGGCGCCGTGTTGAATTCGCTTGCTCACGCTGATTTTTGGCGTCGTCTGCCCTGATGAACGCAAGCTCTGCGGTCCCGCCGCTGCCTTTCATTGAACGCATGGCCGTGCGTATGGCGCGCTGGCTCGACGTCAGTCGCGAAGTGCCAGCCGTGACGCGCTACCTCGGCTGGGCCATGCGCCGCCTCGGGGTGCGCTCGCTGCGCGCAGGACAGCTCGAGGTCATCCTGGCCGCGCTGCGCGGCGAATCGGTGCTGTTGGTCAGCCCCACCGGCTCCGGCAAGACTCTCTGCTTCCAATTACCGGCCCTGTTGACCCCCGGTATGGCCTATGTCATCTCACCGCTCAAGGCGCTGATGAGCGAACAGGTCGCCGATCTGACGCGGCGCCAAATTGCGGCGACTTTCATCAACAGCGACCTGTCGCCCGCGGATAAACGCCAGCGTTATCAGGCGCTGCGCGACCAGGGCGTCAAGTTCTTTTTCGTCACGCCCGAGCGCTTCGAAGAAACGCTGGTAGGCTCGCGCGAGGTGGCTCAGGCGCTGGGCGGTCATCCGGCGTACCTGGTGGTGGACGAGGCGCACTGCATTGACCGCTGGGGGCGCGATTTTCGGCCTGCATACAGCCGCCTGGGCGAGGTGCGTCAGCGGCTGGGCGCGCCGCCCGTACTGGCCTTCACGGCGACGGCCGGGGCCAAAGCGCAGCGGCGCATCCTCGCCTCGCTGGGCGCGCCCCAGGCCCGCGTCGTCGTGACTGGCGTGGATCGGCCCAATATCGCCTTGCTGCGCCTGCCGCTGACCGAGGATGAAGCCCGTTTGCGCCTGCTGGCTGAGCTGCTGCGTCAAGCACGGGCCGGCCGCGCGATGATTTTCGTGCCCACACTCAAGATTGGTCAGCTTGTGCAAGCCGGCCTACACACCGCCGGCGTGGACCTGCCTTTCTATCATGCCCGTATGGGCAGTGCGCAAGAGCGTGAGCGCCTGCTGGCGCGCTTCATGGGCCGCGCGCAGCCCGCGGCGCGGGCTGTCATCTGCACCAACGCCTTTGGCCTGGGGCTGGATGTGCCCGATGTGCGCCTCGTTGTGCATTGGCAGCATCCGGCTTCCGTGGAGGACTATGTGCAGGAGTTTGGCCGCGCCGGACGCGATGGCAAGCCGGCCGTGGCTGTGCTCTTCACGCAGCCGCGCGAGACCGGCCTTCTACGCTTCATGGCTGAAAAAACCGTGGAACAGGCCGGGCTAGATGAACAAGCGGCCGGCCACGCGCTGCAGATCAAGCTGGAAGCGATCGAGGAAATGCACAGCCTAGCGACGCAGCGTCAGCGCTGTTTCCGCCGCGGGCTGCTGGCCTACTTCCGGCAGGACGCGGCGCCGGTCGCGCCGGTCTCCGCGGCGCGGCGCGTGCTGGCCTGGGCCTTCGAAGAGCCGCAGCGCATTGCGCCCACGCGCGTCTGCTGCGACGCGTGCAGCCGCGTCACCCCGGCCAACGCGCTGGCGTGGGTCGCCCGCGCGCTGCATTGATTGGCCCGCGGCCGACTTTCAAGCGCCAACCGGCGCGTCCTCCCTGCGCAGTTCCTCGCGGATGATGCGGCGCAGCGCCTCTTCCAGGTTGTTCTGCTCCATGAACTGCCGCAAGGCGTCGTTGATCAAGGGCTGATCGCCACAGCTTCCGCTGCTACTTCGGTTGCCCCAGAATCCACACCTCGGCGTGTTCGGCCGAATCGGGCCCCCACTCCGCTTCTACTTGCACACCACGCACGTAGTTCAAGTTGTCATCAGGATAGAGAATCCCAGTGAAGGCATCCACAATGAGCTTGGGGATGTTCTCGACATCCGGGATCTGATTCTGATAGCGTGCGCGGCTTTGACCTACGATGCAGCGGATACAGATCACGAACCAGGCGTATCGGTCCCGCATCGCCGCATTGACTCCCGCAATTTCGTGCACCTTCTGTTTGTACGCGGCATCGTTGCGGCTGGCCCAGGTTTGCACGCCTTGAACGCTGAAATGAGCCACCAGGGTAAGCCCGGTGGGGTGCTTGAAGATTGGCATGGCGACCCACCATTCCTTTCCTTCGATGATCGTTTCGGCAGGCT
>CAZEPA010000098.1:0-10572 GCA_964513955.1 uncultured Anaerolineae bacterium
AGGGTTTCAGCCTTTCACCCGCCGGGACAATCAAGCTGTGAGATAAGGCTTCCGAAGTCAGGTAGACTTCGGAAGCCTTGTAGTTTGACAAGGCCGTCAGCTACGGTAAACTGGCGCAGACGCGACGCCTTTTAGCCAACAAGAGAGACGCATGACGCAGACCGTACTCTTCGACGACCGTGATTTCTACCCCACGCTGCTTCAACTGGCGGCGCCGATCGCCATGCAGCAATTGGTGATGAGCGCGCTTGGTGCGGTGGATGTGCTCATTGTGGGTCAACTGGGCGCCACCGCGGTGGCGGCTGTCGGCCTGGCCAACCAGATTCTCTTTCTGCTGCTGCTCTTTCATTTCGGCGTCGGCAGCGGCGCGGCCATCTTCTCCGCCCAATTCTGGGGTCGCGGCGACCTGCTCAATGTGCGCCGCGTCCTGGGGCTGGCCTTGCTGATTGCGACGGGCGGCAGCATCCTCTTCACCGTGGCCGCGCTGCTGGCCCCTACTTTCTTGCTGCGTCTTTACACCACCGACCCAGCCGTGATCGAGTTGGGCAGCAGTTATCTGCGCCTGGCCGCGCTCAGTTACATCCCCACCGGCATCACCGGCATGTTGGGCATCATCCTGCGCACCACCGGTCATGTACGCACGCCGATGGCCGTCAGCATCGGAGCGTTGGGGCTGAAGACGGCGCTGGCATATGTTCTGATTTTTGGGCTGGCGGGGCTGCCAGCCCTGGGCGTTAACGGCGCCGCCATCTCCCTGGTGCTCGCGCGTACGCTCGAGTGCGCGATTTTGCTGTTCCTGACATATCGCTATGACCTGCCGGCCGCGGCCCGTGTGCGCGAGTTGTTCGACATCAACCGCAGCCTGCTGGCGCAGTTCATGCGCACGTCGCTGCCGGTCATCGTCGGCGAAATCATCTGGTCGCTTGGCATCACGGTTTACTCGGCCGTCTACGCCCGCATTGGCACCGACTCGATTGCAGCCTACAACATTGCTGGCACCATCGAGGGCGTGGCGTTTGTGCCGTTCCTCGGTCTGGGCAACGCGGCCGCCGTGCTCATTGGTCAGCGCATCGGCGCGCAGGACATCGGCGCGGCGCGCCGTTTTGCGGCGCGCTTTCTACGACTGTCGGTCGGCGGCGCGCTGGTCGTCGGCCTGATCATGTTTCTGACTACGCGGCCTGTCCTGGGGTGGTACCGCATTTCAGCGCAGGCGCAAGCCGATGCCTGGGGCATTCTGATTGTCATGTCCATCGTGCTGGCGATCAAGGCTGGCAATATGATGATGGTGGTTGGCATCTTGCGCAGCGGCGGCGACACCCGCTTTGCCCTGCTGGCCGACACAGGGCCGATGTGGGTCATCGGTGTGCCGCTGGCGCTGCTCGGTTCCTTCGTTCTGCGCTTGCCCATCTACTGGGTGGTGCTGATGGTGATGAGCGAGGAGGCGACCAAGTTTGCGGTTAGCCTGTGGCGGGTCAGGTCTGGGCGGTGGGTCAACGATGTGGTGAGGACACTGTGAGAAATGCTGAATGAGGAACACGGAATGCTGAATGAGGAGCATGAAACGTTGAATGAGGAACACGGAAGGCTGAACGCTGGCTACGCTGTTCAGCCTTCCGCCTTCCGCCTTCAGCATTCCATGAGCGCGTGGTGGCCGTTGCTGCGCATCCTGGGGCTGACGCTGCCGCCCTACCTGGCGCTGCAGAGCGGGCTGGTCAGCGCGCGCGAGATGGGTCTGGCCGAACTCGATTGGATTCAGCGCTTTGGTCAGGGGCTGGCCGTCAGCGGTGCGCTGCTGTTGGTGCTGCTGGCGGCGAGCTGGCAGTTTCGCCATGTCAACGCAACCAGCATAACACCATCGTCCTGGCGCTTCCTGCTGCCGTTGGAAGCAGCCGCCGCGCAGCTCATGTGGGCGCTGCTGCGCGTGGCCGGCGCCTGGTTTCTGCGCGGCCGGGGAATGGGCGCCGCAGAGGCGAGTTACGCGGGCGCATGGTTGGGCCTGGCTGTGCTCTACCTTGCCTGGGCCGCCGACCCGACCTGGCGCGCGCGCCTTCGCCTGCCGGCCAGCCAACGCCGTGAACTCATCGCGGTCGCGTTGGCCCTGGCAACGACCGTGGTCTTCATCGTCAGCGGAAACCTCTGGTTGTGCTGGGTGCTGCACATGATCGTCATGGCGATCGTGTAGATGGAGTAATCACATGCGGTTGACTGGGTGACGGGGTACTCACATGGCATACCTGACTGTGAACAACATTCGCCTGCGTTACGAGAGTTGGGGAGACGGGCCGCCGCTCATCATGCTGCATGGCCTCGGCTCGTGCGCGGATGACTGGGTCTACCAGCTTCCGGAGTTTGGACGCCGCTTTCGCTGTCTCCCGGTTGACTTGCGCGGCCACGGTCTGTCAGACAAACCGATGGGTCGTTACACCATTGCACAGTTTGCCGACGACGTGATTGGCCTGATGCAGATGCTTGACCTCGGTCCGGCGCACATTCTAGGCCTGAGCCTGGGGGGCATGGTTGCGCAGCAGGTAGCCCTGGCGCGGCCGGACCTGGCGCGCAGCCTGGTCTTGATCAACACTATGCCTGGCCCGTGGCCGCCCACGCGCGACATGCTGCGTTCGGCGGGGCGCCGCCTGGCTGCGCTGCGCAGTCCGGCGCACGACATGACCGACACAGCGACGCTGATTGCACGCACGCTGTTTCCTGAGCCAGATCAGCGCTTGTTGTACAACTACACGGTCGAACGCATGGCCGCCAATGATCCTCGTGCGTATCGTCAGAGCCTGCAGGCGATCACTCGCTTCTGGCCGGGCCGTTCTCTGCGCCGGATCACCTGCCCCGCCTTGATTCTCGCTGGCGAACTCGACGCTGTGGTGCCGATGATCTACAAAGAGCGCCTGCAGCGAGCCTTGCCCCATGCCACCCTGGTGCGCATCCCGAACTCGCGTCATGCCAGCAATCTCGATCAGCCTGAGGTGGTCAATCGGGCTATTTTGGACTTTCTCAGCGCCGTAAATGGTTAGTTATGTCACAATTGAACGTGGAAACATCCGGCGATCAACTCGCCATCACGCCAGAACTGAGCATTCCGTTGACGGAACTGCGCTTTCGTTTCAGCCGCAGCGGGGGGCCTGGCGGCCAGCATGTCAACCGCACGGAAACGCGCGTGGAACTGCTGTTCGACGTGGCCCAATCGCCCAGCCTGACCGACGAGCAGCGCCAGCATCTGCTGGCGCGCCTGGGCAGTCAGGTTGACAGTGAAGGCGTTCTGCACATCGTCTCTTCCCTCACGCGCAGCCAGTATGACAACCGCGCGGACGCCATCACCCGCTTTCAGGCGCTGCTGCGTCGCGCTTTGCACCGGCCTCGTCGCCGCATCGCCACGCACCCGGGCCGCGCAGCGGCCGAGCGGCGTTTACAGGCGAAACGCCAGCACAGCCAGCATAAGCAAACCCGCCGCCGCGTGGACACCGACGAGTAAGTCACGCCGGATGCGTGACCGAGCTACGGCGGGTAAGGCGCCTGCGCCGTCGAGAGCGCGGCCCGTTGTCCCGACGATTCGTGCGGCAGCCAGCCTGTGCAAGGGGAACCCCCTCGCAGGGCGGCCGGATGCCGATCTCACAACTTGCGCCTGGATCGCGTCAGGCGCCAACGAGGCCACCAGGTGCGGCGCCAGCGCCTCCAGAGATCATTTGCCTGCGCGCTGGTCAACGCGGCTGCCGGGCCGCCATACAGCGCCGCTTCACACGCCTGGCTGATTTCGTGCAGCACGCGCTGCACCTCGGCCTGGTCGTTTGCCGCGGTTGATCGAGCAGTGAGATGCTGCAGATACGCGCTAAATCCCCCATCAAACTCGCGCAGGGTTGCGCCGACCGATGGCCGGTAGCCGAGCTGGCTGCCCCATTGCACCAGGCGTTCGCTGATCTCCGAAGCCGAGAGCGGCGCCCGGTAACGGCGCGCCCGCAGCCACACGCCAAAGACGCCCAACGCGGCGCTCGCAGCGATCCACCCTGCCAGCGGGAGGGAGAATGCAGCGGGCGCCCCGGCCAGGGCAGGGCTGCTGCCCGGCGGTTGGCGCAAAGGCGTCAGGCGCGGACGCGCCGGTGTTGGCTCGAACGCCACCCATCCAACTCCCTCAAAGTAAACCTCGGGCCAGGAATGGGCGTCGGCCGCGCTGACGAGCCAGACGTTGGGGGCTTCCATGCGGCCACTGGCATAACCCACTGCCAGCCGCGAAGGCAGCCCTACACTGCGCGCCATCATCACAAACGCGCTGGCGAAATAGTCACAGTAGCCCCGGCGCAAATCAAAGAGAAACGCATCCACCAAATCGGCTGATGGAGGCACGGTGGGCACGTTCAAATCGTACGTCAGACCGCGCAAAAAAGCCTCGATCTGCACTGCCTGATCGTAGGGGTTCGCGGCCCCGGCGGTGACGCTGCGCGCGAGGGCAGGAACCCGCGCGGGCATGTCGTTTGGGATTTGTAGATAATTCAATAAATGGTTTTTGATAGGCATATTGACTATGCGAAGCAAATGAATATCCACGAGCGGCTCGCGGCTCTCCACCGCCGCGCGGCGCTGCGGCCGCGCGAACTCCAGACCAACCAGGTCGCCCTCGGGCCGCAGGATGGCGCGATAAGGCGCGCTGACCGCTTGCGCTTCGCCGGCCGCCACCACGACTTGCCAATCCCCCTCACCAACCCAATCCACCGTCTGACGAATGCTCACGCCGGGCAGGCTTGATGCAGACCGGCCGCCAGACTCTTGCCAGGGTCGCCCCGCGGGCAGGTCGAACACGGTCAGGCGCTGCGCTTCCTCCAGCGCCCACCCTCGCCCTGTGTAGTTTGCAAATGTCGTTTCCTTCCAGTATGGCGTCCAATCATTTGCTGGCCGATAGTCAATCGCTATGCGAAATAAAGGACGCTGTTCCAGGTCCGACCCGCTGCCCATAAGCTCCTGTCGCGGCAGTCCACTGCTCGGTGCAGCGCCTGCCAAGGGCGAACGCGCCGGTCGAATGACGCCGGGAAACGCAGCACGCACAGCCTCTTCGACCGGCTGCCAGACAGGTCGGGCCAGGTCCCAGAAGGCATCCTCCACCGGCCTGAGTGCAATGGGCGGGGCCAATGCGGCCGCGCTCAGCACTGCCGTCATGATCAACGCGGCCGCGACACTCTGATCGAAAGCCAGTTCATCGGGATAGTCGCTGCGGTGCTGCTGCCAGGTCCGCAACTGCGCCTGCCAGTGAACAACGGTCAGCAGGGCCAGCAGCAGCGCCAGGAAGCCGCCCACATAGACCGCCTGCCGGCCCGCAAAAAAGGCGCTCGTGGTGAGGACCAGGCCTACGGGCAGAACCGCGATCCACGGCCGTGCGCCGGCCGGCCGAAACAGCCAAAACCCCAACCATGCGCTGGTTGTCCATACAAACGCAGCCAGCAGCAGACGGAAGATGGTGGTGCCGGCGTCATTACCGGCTAGTCCGGCCACAAAGCCTTGCGCGCGCCACGCGGTCTGAGTGAGGAGCGGGAGCCAAAGGTCATGCGGAAATGGCGCTCCCGTGAGCAAGCGCTGCCCACTCCACATGAGAGAGCGCACGATCTCCCACAGCACCTGCCACACGGTTGGCAGCCACTGGCCGACGGCGTTGGCGACCAATATCGCGCCGAGCAGGCCGCCAATCAAGAGAGAGAACCCGCCGCGCCAGCTGCGGCGGCTTAGCCAAAGGCCAATCAACGTAGCCCCCAGCGCCAGGCCCCACAGAGAATCAGGCTGACGCGTCCATGCCGCGGTCTCGATGGCAATTGGCAAGAGGCAGGCCATCCCCCAGGCAAGGAGCAGGAGCGCCCAGCCCTCGCGTGGGCGCAGGCGACGGATCAGCCATAGCAGCACCGTGTCCACGTCTACACCTCTTCCTCGATCGTCGTATCAATCACGCGGCCAGTCGCCAGCGCCCGTAGTTCCATCCGTTTACGCCGATAGGTCACGGAAGGACGCAGGCTCAGGCGGCGGTCAACCACATGCGTGGTGATGCCGTGGCGCGCCAGGGCGCTGCGCAAGGCCGCGCTGGCAGGCGAGGGAGTGGACGCAGCCGGTTGCGCGAACGAGGCCGCGTCCATGAGTATGGCCGCGGTCGCCACGCCGCGGCCTTGCAGGTGCAGCAGCGGAGAGAGCCAGTCGGTCGCGGTGCTCGGCGTGACCACCGCCAGGGTGATGCCGCGCCCCAGGCTGCTGCGCATTGCATCCAACGCGCGCGCCAGCGGCCAATCTGGCGCGACGCGGACAGCAGCGAGGTCATGCAGGATGCGCCACAGATGCGCCTCGCCGCGCTGCGGCGGCGCCAACACAACCTCGTGCCCAAAAGCCGCCACTCCCACCGCGCGGTTGCGGCGCAGCCACTCCGCGGCCAGCGAGGCAACCAGGACGATAGCGAACTCTTCGGTGCCATCCATGCCCTGACCGACCTGCACGGCAGCATCGAGGTCGAGCACGATCCAAAGGTTGCCGGCTGGTTCCTGGTCGAATTCGCGCACCATCAAGGCGTCACGGTGCGCTGAAACACCCCATGCAATGTGACGCAGGCTGTCGCCCGGCGCATAATGGCGCACACTCGCGACGCTGATCTCGCTTTCGAGGGCCTTGCGCGTGGCACATGCGCGGCCGCTGGCCCCACCGCGGGGCAGTTGCAGCGGCGGCAGGATGGCGACGCGGGGATAGACGAGGATGGACTGCTCAACGGAGTAGGTCTGGTCTAGCCGAAAAAAGCCCAATGGATCGGACATGGCGACGGTCCAGGGGCCAATGATGAAAAGCCCGCGTTGGCGGCAGACGCCGTGGGTGCGCCAGATGACCGTCGCGTGGCCCCCAACGGCCACCACGCGGTTGACCGCATAATCAGGCAGCGTGGAGCGGTCCACAATCTCCGCGGCCAAGACCGGCAGCGCGCTGGCATTGGACAACACCCATTCTTCCTCCAGGATGTCGCCGGCCACAACCAGAGCGCCGCGCTGTCGGCGCAGCAAGCGAACGTTCACGGCCAGCCGTCGCAGCCAGAAGAAGCTCAGGCCAAGCGCCGTCGCCAAGCCAGCCAGGAGAATCATCCACGTTGTGGACGGCGTCACGAGTTGCAAGGCAAGCAGAAGGACGAGCAGGGCCAGCGGTGCGCGGGAAGTCATGACCAGGCGCGAAGTTGTCTCTTGCTTCATACGTTCATTCTATCTGTCCTCCAGGGGAAGAGCAAGTTGACTTTGGTTCTCAGATGCACTACAATTTCGGCCCAAGCGGCGGCGGGATGTCGCCGCAAAAAGTTGGCGCAGACGCAGGTTGTATGCGAACGTGCGCGGCTGAGGCCTGTGTCACAGGCTCTCAGTCTCCCCCTGTGGAACGCGATGCGCCGCGCATGATAAACTGGTCGGTAGGAGGCAGCGTGGATTTTGCACAGTTCAGCCAGGCGGTGCAGCGCAGCGTGGGCCAAGTGGTGATCGGGAAAGCCAAGGTCGTCGAGCTGCTGCTGGTCGCGCTGCTGAGTGATGGTCACGTGTTGATCGAGGATGTGCCGGGCATTGGCAAGACCACGTTGGCGAAGGCCCTCGCGGCCAGTATCACGGGCAGTTTTGCCCGCATTCAGTTTACGCCTGACCTGCTGCCCAGCGATGTAACCGGCATTAGTTTTTTTAACCAAAAGACGCAGTCTTTCGAGTTTCGGCCAGGCCCGGCGTTCCGGCAGTTGTTGCTGGCAGATGAGATCAACCGCGCCACGCCGCGCACCCAATCGGCGCTGTTGGAAGCGATGCAAGAGCGCCAGGTGACAGTGGACACGGAGACCTACGCATTGCCCCGACCGTTTCTGGTATTAGCCACGCAAAATCCGATCGAGTTAGAAGGCACGTTTCCCTTGCCCGAAGCCCAGGTGGATCGGTTTCTCCTGCAAATTCGGTTGGGCTATCCCGAAGAAGCGGAAGAAGAACAGATGCTGATCCAGTATCAGCGCGAAGAGCCGCTGGCGCAGCTGCAACCCGTGGCAACGATTGACGATGTGATCGGGTTGCAAACCCAGGTGCGCGACATCCACGTCAGCCAGGATGTGCGCCGCTACCTGGTGCGGATCGTGCGCGCGACGCGTGAACATCCTTCCGTCGAGTTGGGCGTCTCTCCGCGCGGAACGTTGGCCCTGGCCCGCGCCAGTCAGGCTCTGGCCGCGCTGCAAGGCCGCGATTTTGTCATTCCAAGCGATGTGCAGCACCTGGCCAGCGCCGTGCTGACCCATCGGATTCATGTCAGCCCACAGACCCGCCTGCGGGGGCGCACACCGGACCAGGTTGTGGCCGAGATTGCGGGCACGGTGCCTGTGCCTGTGGCGAGCTGAGCGCCAAAAAAGAAGGAGAGAACGTTGCTTCAAGCATCACACCCATCTTGGTGGCAGCGGCGCAGTCTGCCCGTGCGCATTGGACTTGGTTTTGCAGCCGCGGGCTTCGTATTGGCCGTCATCGGCATTTTGCGCGGCCAGGTGCCGCTGAACCCCCTCTCGATCCTTATGGCGCTGGCTATTTCGGCGGGCGGTTGGTTCCTGGTCAGTTGGGCCATCGCCACAGCCGCAGTGGATGTCGAGCGCGATCTTGAAGAAACGGAGCCATCCGACTCGTGAATCACGACCTGTCAACGACCGGCATCGGCGCGTTTTTCTTTGATATGGACGGCGTCATCTATCGCGGCCATGCGGCCATCCCTGGCGCCGCGGCGCTCATCGCCAACTTGCAGGCGCACCGCATCCCCTTTCTCTTTCTGACCAACAACGCCACGCTGACGGCCGCCCAATTCCAGGCCAAACTGGCCGCGATGGACATCCTGGTGGATGAAGACGCCATCTTCACCAGCAGCCTGGCGACCGCGCATTGGCTGGCCGGACAGGCTGGCGCGGGCGCCAGCGTTTTCGTCGTTGGCGAGTCAGGCCTGCGCGAAGCGATTACGCAGGCCGGCCTGGAGGTGGTCGCGGATTGGCGACGCGCGGGCTGGGTGGCGGCAGGGCTCGATCGCGCGGCCACGTGGCATTCGCTGAAAGAGGCTACGCTGGCGATTCGGGCCGGCGCGCACTTCGTCGCCACTAACGACGATGCCACCCTGCCGACTGAAGAGGGAGAGCTGCCGGGCGCAGGCGCGATCGTGGCCTTCTTGCGCACGGCCAGCGGCGTGGAGCCAACGGTCGTGGGCAAGCCGCAGGTCGCCATGTTCGAGCAGGCGCTGGCGCGGCGCGGCGTCAGCGCCGACATCACGGTCATGGTAGGCGACCGTGTGGAGACCGACATCGTCGGCGCGCAAGCAGCCGGCCTGCGCACCATCGGCGTGCTGAGCGGCGTCAGCCGCGCGGACGCGTTTGCGCGGTTGTCCCCGCCCGCGACGTGGATCTTTGACAGCGTGGCCGAGATCAATGCCGCGCTGTTTGGGGCGGCAGCCAGCAGTTGAGACGGCGCACCCGCTGACGCTTGGCGCGAAACTGCCCGGCCTTACGGTCGGGCAGTTTGCTTTTAGTCACTCATTCGAGGATATGTTAGGGCAAAAAGGAATGTCAGGGCGTGCAGGTGGCGCCAAACTGAGCCGCGACGAGCATGATGTCCTGCACGGTGACCGCACCGCTGTCGTCCAGGTCGTAGAGCGGGTCAAAGGTAGGGCTGCCCAAGGCGGTGTTCCAGTGCGCAGCCACCTCGGTGACATCCAGCACGTCTACAGAGCATGAGTTGTTGAGGTCCCCGTCCGGCGTGAGCCGGTGCTGCGCCAGGTTGCGCACGAGCGGGCCGCCAGCGGCGCGGGTCCCGGTGCGCAGCAAAACGTACGCGCCCGCGTTGCCGTTCACGAGGAAATCCAGATGGCTGCCCGGCGGCAGCGTGACAGGCGGCGGGGCAACCGTCGTCCAAGCCAGTCCCAGGCTGTTGATGTAGTCCCACGTCATGTCTGCCAACGGAATCGCCGCGGGCACGACCGTCCACTCTAACGTCGCCACTTCCAGCGCAGAGCTCGTCATGTCATTCACGAACTGCATTTGCGCGTAGGCCAGGGCCGGATTGGCCCGCGCCATGAGCGCCTGGCCCCGATAGGTAATGCTGCCCATGCCGATAGGCGGACCAACAGGCCGACCATCGCGCGTCCACCACCCACGCAGCAGGCGTACGCGATCGCTGCCTGTGTGCATCCCCATGTGCAGCGTGGTGCTGACCGGCACAGTGACGGTGGAGTCAATCGGCAAGAAGTCCACTGTGGTAACGCCAGTCACGGGATTATAGGTTTGCTGAGCAGATGGGCCGAAGAAGGGCGAAGGGAAGAAGGCAAAAATGCCCGCTGGCCCAATGCCGGTGAGTTCCAGATGAAGGTCGGTAATGGGACCGGCCTCTGGCGGCACGTGAATATCGTAATTCTCCCACCAACGCAGCCAGGGCGGCGTGGTTGCTTGCGCAGCCACCCAAATGACGGCATTGGGATCGTTCAGGTTGACGGCGCGGAAGCGCACCACCAACGGCTGACCGGGGCGGATGGGCATTCCAGGCGGAGGCGAGAAGCGGATGCGCGCGCCGGGCTGCAGCACAT
>CAZEPA010000099.1:0-10557 GCA_964513955.1 uncultured Anaerolineae bacterium
CCTGGGCTGCAAATGGGGCCAGGCGGCAAGCCGGTGTAGAGATAGGTGTTATAGGGCGACTGAACGGTTTGGTATTCCTCCAGCAGCACAGGCGATTTCCACCATTGACCGGTCGCTGGCTGGTAGCCCATAGCATACTGAACGGTGGGATCCGCATTTAGCAGCATGCCTTTGGCGACGCGGTTGAGATAGACACTCGCCACAATCGGCCGTTCGTCCAGGCGCGGCGTCTCGCGTTCCACAATCGCCGCGATGGTCAGCAGTTGGTGCAGCGACAGGCCGCGTGTTTGCGCTTGCGCGATCATGTCCGGCGTGACCTTGTCGGCGAAATTGTCGAGCATGCGCCCGATCAAGTCGGCCGGCTTGGCGTTTGCTGGCAACCGGTACGTATCGGGGAATAGGTAGCCTTCAAGGGAAGCGCCAGGCGGACGGTTTGCCAGGAAAGGATATGTTTTTGTCAGGCCAATCAGCTTCAGGTCGGTGGTGCGCACCGCGGCCAGAAAAGCAGAGCCATCCATGATCTTCTGTTCCGTCAGCAGATCCGCGATCTCTTCGGCGCGCAAGCCTTCGGGGATGGTGACGCTGACTTCGATGAAGCGCGCTTTTTGCAGCGCCGCGGCAATTTCAGGCATCGTCATGGAGGGGGAGAGCAGGAAATCTCCAGCTTCAAGGCTCAGATCAATGCGGTTGTAACGCATGTAGAGTCGGAAGAGGGCCTCATCGGTGATGAAACCCGCCTGCAGGAGCCGGTCAGCCACCACGGTGGCCGGCTCGCCTACGTTTACCGTGAATGGCACCAGGGCTGTTGCGTTGGGATTGGCGGGTCGTTCCACATCGGCCTGGCGCATGCGCAGATAGAAGCCAATGAACGTGTTTTCCAGGTTATCAAGGCTAAGAGCCTGGCTCAGGCCCTGGTCGTCGGCCTGAATGAACTGCGCATTGGCGGTCGCTACCTCAGCGTGCAATTGGCTGCGAAGGTGCGTCAGGATGGTCTGCCCGATGAACACAAGCGCAATGACGACGCCCGCAAAGCCAAGCAGGCGTACGACGTTGCTGCCATTGAGCGCCCGCCGCAGGTAAAAGCGCCAGTCCCCGCGGCGATGAGCCTGCAACTCGGCCAATTGACGTTGACGCCGCACGAGCTGCCGACGTTGTAAATTATCTTGATTCGGCATGGTTCAAATAGCTCTGTAATATGATGGCCGCAGCCACTGCATCTACGCCTGGCGCGTCTCGCCGGCGGCGTCCCATCGCGCGCAGGTGCTCTTCAGCTTCGAAGGTCGAGAGACGCTCGTCCCAAAGCATCACCGGCACCGGCGCCACCGCGGCCAGGCGTTGTGCATAGCGCGCGGTTTGCTGAGCCTGCGGCCCTACGCTGCCATCATCGTTGAGCGGATAGCCCACCAGAAGCCCTACGGCCCGCTGTTCCTCAATCAGGCGAATAACGCGCGCTTGATCTTCTGCGCGCGAGCCGCGTTCAAAAACGGTCAGCGGGCGGGTGAGGGTCCCGCGCTCATCGCACACCGCCACGCCCACGCGGCGGTCGCCCACATCCAGGGCCAGCACGCGGCCTACCGGTAAGGCTTGCGTCAGTCGTGTGCTGGTCGCTTCGTCTGTTGCCATGACATTTCCTTCAATTGGCTGGCTCGCGCCTGGGCTGATTGCCCCATGATCCTAGCGATTGCTGGCCAGGGCATGGGCATAGTCCACCTGGACATGCACGCGGAAGGGAATCGCGGGCAGATGCCCAAGCCAGTCCGGCTGCACGCTGATTCGCGGCGCTTCTTGCAGCTTCCACTCACGCATCAACAGCTCGGTGGCCGCGGCCGGCGTCAACCCGGCTACGGCGGCGCGAATGCGCGCCTGATCCAGATCTTCCACCACCACACCCGAAGCCGTCACGTTGAACGTCACGACCTTGAGGGTATTTTCTTCCAGGACAGTGAAATTGCTTGTCGCGTATTGAACCGAGTCAGCCAACAGGTGGCTGCCGGGCGTCATCTGTCCTTGCAGGGCGCGCAGGGCTAACGTCTTGCCTCCCTGGTCGTTCACGGCGATGGCGCGCGCCAGGATGCGCATGGTGACGCCCAAGGTATCCCTGGCTTCGTCTGTAAACGAGTCGAAAACCAGGGACATGACAAACGTTTCCACTGATTCGGGCGGCACAAACTCGCCCTCTTTCAACTCCTCGCTCAAGCGCTGGTAGGCTTTCTGTTCCAACTGCTGCTGCAAGGTCACACGCAAGCGTTCTTTGTCCGCCGCCGTCACGGTGCCGCCCTGGCGCACAGTGCCGCCGCCCAGTCCGCGCTGGTTGATGACCCGCAAGCTGACGCCCAAACCACCATCAATGCGGCTGATCGCGCCCGCCGCGACGTTTCCGGACGGGCCGGGGTCCACGGCTTGCACAGCGACCGTGGCTTGCGCACCCACGGCCCCGCCAACAGTCACATCGGACAGGGTCTTGAAACGGACGTTGCTGCCGGACGATGTGCGCACGATGGTTCCCGCGGGCACGACGACCGACTGACTGCGCAGATTGACGAAGGTGACGTTGCCCGATGCGGCCTGGTCTGGCACATCGCGCTTCCCGGTCGTGGGCGCCTTGCGCGTCTCCTCCACAAGAACCTCGATTCGTCGCGCGGGCACCAGGTTGTTCGTGAAGTCCACCTGCTCGGTGGCGGCACTGGCGCGCACGTTGATGCTGGCGATGACCGTCTGCCGCGAGGGGATGACAGTCACGGTGCCAACTGGGACCGTCAGAAGCACCGCGCCAATCACGGCAACGCCCAGGATGCCGATAAAGAGAAGCGTGCCCGCGGCGCGCAGCCAGGCGGCATTGTCCCTGCGTGCGCTGGTCGCCAGGATTTGGCGATTGCGTGCGCGCGCGGCGCCGCGCTGCTGACGCCACGCGAGCCACCTCTTTGCTGCCGGCGCGGGCGGCATGACGGCTTGATCACGGCCGGGCGCGGTCAGGCGCAAGGGCGGCTGCGCCCATGTTTCGGCCGCAGCCGCCTGTTCCAACCGATGAAACACCGGCAGCCCGCACGCCTGGCCTGCGTCTTGCGTGGGCAGATGACGCGTGACCAACGCTAATTCGACGCCCTGACGTTGTCCCTGGCGGACAAGCAGGTCGAGGCGCACGGAATTCGCCAATTGATGCGCGCCGTCCGCCACAACCAGCGCCACACGTCCGCCATGGATGGCGGCCAGGCGCTGCTGCAGCGTGGCGATTTTGTCGTCAGGGAGTACCGAAATCGTCTCAATCATGCTTTATGGCTTCGCTCAACTCAACTTTGTCTTAACCCACGGCAGCACCAACGCCAGCGCGTCAGGCAGTTTACTGGCGTCTTTGCCCCCGGCCTGAGCCAGGGTAGGACGCCCGCCGCCGCCGCCGCCGATCAGCGGCGCAATGGCGCGGATGATTTGTCCGGCATCCACGCCGCGCGCAGCCAGGTCAGGCGTCACGGCTGCGATCAGATTCGGCCGTCCACCGAACGCGGCGCCCAGTACAACGACCGATGGGCCGAGGCGGTCGCGCAGCCAATCGCTCATTTGGCGCAGTGTGTCCACCTCCGACGCGTCAACCTGCGCCGCAACCACGGCCGCGCCATTGACGGTAGTCGCTTGGGTCAGAATCTGCTCGATATCGCGCTTGGCCATCTGTTGGCGCAGGCGCGCCACTTCACGCTGCAAATCTTGCAGTGTTTGCTGCACATCGGCCGCTTTCGTTTCTACGCTGTCTTCGGTGGCGCCCAAGATGCCGGCGGTATGACGCAGCGCCAGCGCGCGCTGCTGCGCATATTTCTGGCTGCCGCGGCCCGTCAGCGCCTCGATGCGTCGAATGCCTGAGCCGATGCTGGCTTCGCTTACCATGGTAAACAGCCCGATGAGGCCAGTTTCTGGCAGGTGGGTGCCGCCGCACAGCTCTTTGCTCACGGCCGCGTCCGGCGCGCGGCCGATGCGAATCATGCGCACCTCATCGCCGTACTTTTCGCCGAACAGCGCCATTGCGCCTGCGCTGACGGCCTCTTTGTAAGTGGTCACCGTGGCGGTCACCGGATAATTGTTCAAGACGGCGTCATTGACGCCCTGTTCGATGCGCAAACGCTCATCTTCACTCAACGCGGCGTTATGCGTAAAGTCAAAGCGCAGGCGATCCGGCGCGACTAATGAGCCGGCCTGGTGGACATGCGCACCAAGCACCTCGCGCAACTGCGCGTGCAGCAGATGCGTCGCCGTATGATTGCGCATGATGTCCAGCCGCCGTTCTTCGTCAATGCTAACCAGGCCGCGCGCGCCCACGTTGACCGCGCCCACCTGCACGCGCCCCACATGCACGGTCAGCCCGGGCACCAGGCGACGCACATCGTTGACCTGCACCTGCCAAGCGCCGTCATCGGCGGTGATCCAACCCGTGTCGCTGACCTGGCCGCCCTGCTCGACGTAGAACGGGGTCGCCGGCACAACGACCTCGACGTTTTCCCCGGTTTGTGCGCTGTTCACTGGCTGGCCGTTGACAAACAGGCCGGCCACGTACGTGGGCACCCGCGTCGTTTCGTAGTAGAGATGCTCCACGCCCTGGCTATCCAGGACGCCTGCATCGCGCAGGTGTTCCAGTAGATCCACGTAGGCCTGCAGCGCCGCATTATCAGCCGCAACAAAGCGCGCCGCGCTGCGTGCGCGTTCCTTTTGATCACGCATGGCCTGCTGGAAACCGCGCTCGTCTACCGTGAAGCCCGCGTCATTGGCCGCGTCGCGGGTCAGATCCAACGGGAAGCCAAAGGTGTCATACAACTTGAAGGCTTCTTCTCCCGGAACCAGGCGGCTGGCGGCCACGTCGGGGCGGGTCATGATCTCTTGCAGCAGTTCCTCGCCCGTGACCAGCGTGCGGCGGAAGCGCTCTTCCTCCAGGCGCACTACGCGCAGGATGAATTCGCGCCGATCCAGTAATTCGCGATAATGCAAGCCCATCGTGTGGATGACCACATCCACGGTGTCGGCCAGGAAAGGCTGCTGAAAGCCGAGCTTGACGCCAAAGCGCGCCGCGCGCCGCAGGAGCATGCGCAGAACGTAGCTGCGCCCCGCGTTGCCCGGCAGCACGCCGTCTCCGACCAGGAAGGCAATCGCCCGGCTGTGATCGGCAATCACGCGGTAGCTGACATATTTCTCCGCGCGTTCCTCCGCGTTGTGATGCAGCGCCGCCTGCACATGATCGAAGATCGGCTGGAACAGATCGGTGTCGTACGTATTTTGCTTGCCCTGCAGCACCAGGCACAACCGCTCGAAACCCATGCCGGTGTCCACGCTGGGCCGCGGCAGCGGCGTCAGCGCGCCCTGGCTGTCGCGATTGTACTGCATGAAGACCAGGTTCCAGATTTCGATGTAATCATCGTCCACGTTGACGCCCGCGGCCGTCTGCTGCGCCAGGTCTCCCAGGTAGTAGTGAATCTCGGAGCAGGGGCCGCAAGGCCCGGTGTCGCCCATGGACCAGAAATTGTCCTTTTCGCCGAAGCGCAGCACGCGGTCGGGCGCCGCGCCGGTCTCCACCCACAACCGCGCCGCTTCATCGTCGGTGCGGTAGACGGTAAACCAGAGGCGGTTGATGTCCAGGCCCAGTTCCGTGACCAGGAAGCGCCAGGCAAAGGCGATCGCCTCTTTTTTGAAGTAATCGCCGAAGGAAAAATTGCCGAGCATTTCAAAGAACGTATGGTGACGCGGCGATGGGCCGACATTTTCCAGGTCGTTATGTTTGCCGGAGACGCGCATGACTTTCTGCGCGGTGACCGCGCGGCGGTAGGGCCGCTTCTCCGTGCCCAGGAAGGTGTCTTTGAACTGCACCATGCCGGCATTGGTGAAAAGCAGTGTGGGGTCGCCCGCTGGCACAAGCGACGAGCTGGGCACCAGGGTATGGTCGTTTGCCACAAAGAAATCAATGAATTTTTGCCTGATCTCGAAACTTGTCAACATCGTCTGCCCTCCATTGCAACAAATCCAACAAAAAAGCTCGCCCTGACAAGGACGAGCGCAATGACCCGTGGTACCACCTTTGTTGAGCGCCGGTGCGCTCCGCTTCAGGCCCTGTTAACGGTGGGATTCCGGCGACCCATACTCACGGCCCAAGCGCCGCTTTTACGGTCGCGTCTCAGGAGGGGCTGGCAGTTCAGGATAACACCGGTCTTGCACCATCACCGGCTCGCTGTGGTCAGGGCCTGCCCTGCGCGTCTCCGTCACAGACATTGAATTATTGCCGATGATTGTAACATCACCCGCGAGGGTTGTCAAGAAAAAGCACTTTCAACCTGTGCCACGCTCTGCGCCCTGTCAGTTGTGTGCTCTTCCTCATGATCGCCGCATGGCTTCTTAACAAGTTCTGAAAATCTTTCCGTTATGATCTCTGCATGATGTAGAATGCTACGCATGAAAGAAGAAGGGAAAAAACAATGTCACGTTTTTGGATTTTAATCTCCATCGCTGCACTGCTGGCGCTCTCCCTGGTGGGCTGCGGATCAAGCGCAACCAACGCGCCCGCGGCTGTGGTCGTCACGAACACGCCGGCGGCCGCTGTAAGCCAGGCCACGCCGACCGCTCAGGCCGCTGTAAGCCAGGCCACGCCGACCACGCCCGCCGCGGCCGCCAAACTCAATCTCAACAGCGCGTCGAGCGAAGAATTCCTGGCTGGCGTGCCTAATGCGGGCAGTCGTATGGTGCGCGAATTTCTGGAATACCGGCCGTATTCGAGCATCCTACAGTTCAGGCAGGAACTGGGCAAATATATCAGCGCCGAACAGATTGCCGCCTATGAGCAGTATCTCTATGTGCCAATTGCGGTCAACACGGCGGATGCCGCCACCTTGCAGCAGATTCCGGGGCTGGATGCGGCCGAGACGGCGGCGCTGATCGCGGCCCGGCCTTACGCGTCTAACGCGGACTTTTTGGCCAAATTGGCTGGCTATGTCTCTGACACAGAACTGGCGGCGGCCAGCTCGTACCTGAGCGCGCCATGAGCGCCGACGCAGTTTTGGCCCGCCTTCGCCGCTTTCTGCTGCTGCTCTCAGGGCTGCTGCTGGCGGCAACGGTGGTTGAATTGGTCTTCATCGGTCACACCGACGGGATTCAACTGCTGCCGTTTGGCCTGTGCGCCCTTGGTTTGATTGCCGTTGCCGTGGCCTGGCGACGCCCCGATCGTCGGGTCCTGGTGGGATTGCGCGTCTGCATGGCGCCGGTGGCCGTGGGCAGCCTGATTGGCGTCTATGAGCATATCGCAGGGAACATCGGCCTGTTGTTGGAGGTCACGCCGAACGCGACCACGGACAAGATCATCACCAAGGCCTTAGGCGGCGCCAACCCCCTTTTGGCGCCAGGCATGTTGGCTCTTGCGGCTGTGCTGGCTGTGGCCGCCACTTACTACCACCCATCCCTGACCGCGGCAAAGGATGCCCGCACCGGGGAATAGCAAACAAAGGATGCCTGAACCGCCGCTGGTTTGTCCTCCGCGGCGGTTTGGGCGATAATGCGGGCACTATGCCACAAACAATTCTATTGGTTGATGATGAGGCCCGGTTGCGCGCCATGCTGCGCGTCTACCTGGAGCAAGAAGGCTATCGCGTGGTCGAAGCTGGCCATGGCCGCGATGCGTTGTACGTTGCGCGCCACGAAAAGCCCGATCTGATTATCCTTGATCTCATGATGCCGGAGATGGGCGGCTACGAGTTTATGCGGGTCTATGCCAAAGAGGCGAACACGCCCGTCATCATGCTCACGGCCAAGGTGGAGGACACGGACAAGATCCTGGGCCTGGAATTGGGCGCGGATGATTATGTGACCAAACCGTTCAACGTGCGCGAGCTGATCGCGCGCGTGCACGCGGTGCTGCGACGGCTGCAAAAGTCACAGGCCGAGCCGGACATTCTGCGGGTGACTGATGTCACCCTGGATCGCGGCGCCTGCACCGTCAAGGTGGGCGAGCGTTACGTGGATCTGACGCCGTCGGAGTTTGGGCTGCTGGCCGCGCTGATGGCCGCGCCAGGCAGGGTCTTTTCACGCCTGGATTTGCTCGACCTGGTCTCCGGAGATGCTTACGAAGGTTACGAACGCACGATTGATGTCCACGTGCGCAACCTGCGCACCAAGATCGAGCCGGACCCACGCCGCCCCCGATACGTGGAAACGGTTTATGGCATGGGCTATCGTTTTGCACCTGAACGCCAGCCCGGCCCTGCTGAAAATCAGCCGTAGCGCGGCGCTACTCGCTCAGGATTCGAACTGCTGATGCGCTCACTCACCTGGAAGCTCACGCTTGCTTTTCTCCTCGTTGGCCTGATCGGCGTGCTGCTGGTCTCGGTGCTGGTTTCTCAACGCACCCGCTCGGAGTTCGATCGGTTCCTATCTGCGCGTGACCGCGACGTGCTCATCAGCGGCTTGTCAGACTACTACGCAGCCAACCATTCTTGGGAGAACGTAGGCCCAACGCTGGCCCAAACGCCGCCGCTCTCATTCTATCTGCGCGGCGCCGTGGTGCTCGATGCGGACGGTGTGGTGGTCGTCGCCAATCAGGGATACGTCCTGGGGCAACGCGTGTCCAGTAATGATCTGCGCACCGCGACTCCGGTCACCTTGAACAGTCAGGTGGTTGGCATGGTGTTGCTCGTCGCCTCCACGAACGAGCCGCAGCGCCCAACCCCCGATGTCTCACCGGAGGCCGACTTTTTGCAGCGGATCGCAGGGGCCACGATTGCCAGCGCCGGCGTGGCCGCGCTGATGGCGCTGCTCTTGGGCGGCCTGCTGGCGCGCACGCTGACCCAGCCGCTGCGTGAGCTGACCGCGGCCACCAAGGCGATGGCCGGCGGGCAGTTCGAGCAGCGTGTCAGTGTGCGCTCGCACGATGAAATTGGCGCGCTGGCGGCCTCTTTCAATCAGATGAGCGCCGATCTGCAGCAGGCCAGCCAGGCGCGCAAACAGATGACGGCCGACCTGGCGCATGATCTGCGCACCCCGCTGACCATCTTGCGCGGTTATGCCGAGGGCTTGCAGGACGGGCGCCTTCAAGGTTCGGCCAATCTCTACGGCATCATGTATGGTGAAGTGGTGCACCTGCAGCGCCTGGTGGAAGATCTGCGCACGCTTTCGCTGACTGACACCGGCGAACTGCCGCTCAACCGCCGCGCGGTAGATCCCCGCGCCCTGCTGGAACGCACCGGCCTGGCTTACATCGTGCAGGCCACACAGCAAGGCATCGCGCTGCGTGTCGAAGCGCCTGAGTCGCTGCCTTCGATTGATGTGGATACTGACCGCATGACCCAGGTGCTCAACAACCTGGTTTCAAACGCCCTGCGCCACACGCAGCATGGGGAGATCGTCCTTGCCGCCAAAGCGGTTGGCGCGGCCGTGCACATGACGGTCAGCGACACTGGCGTTGGCATCGAAGCGGCTGATCTGCCCCTCATTTTTGACCGTTTCTACAGCACCGACAGAGCGCGCCAGCGTAACGACAGCGATGCCACTGGTCTGGGCCTGGCGATTGCCAAGGCCATTGTCGAAGCGCATGGCGGCAGCCTGACCGTCGCCTCAAGCCCCGGTCAGGGCACCACCTTCACCATGACCATCTCCGCCGCCAGCGTCTGATCCGGCCAGGCTGCCATCCAGTTCGATGAGTTTTAACTGCAAGGCGGCCGCGCCGGGTTCATCGTGCGACCGCTCGTGCTGTTCGCTTGATCAGGGCTGCGAGCTGGCTGAACACGGCCATGATCCCCACGGCAATGAGCAGTTTGGCGGCCACGGCCGAGGGCAGGTAATAACGCGGCCAGTTCAAGCGGACAAATAAGAGGATGAAGAGGTAATTGACGCCAAAAAAGACGAGGGGCGCCATCACCGGCGCTGCCTCCCGTTGCCGCCAGGCTTTGACCACACGCCCGGCCGCCGCCGCACAGCCAACGATCAAGAAAACCCAGTCGAAAGGGAACGCGGCCAGGTCCACAAAAAGGGAACGCTGAATGGCCAGCAGTCGCGGCTGCGTCCAGTCGCCGATCGGAAGCTGAGTCTGCATGAAGTCGCGCCAGCGCACAAACATCTGCGGGAACTCAATCAGGTGCGCCAGGTTGCCCACCTGGGGATATGACTGCGAGATCTGTCCGGCTGGCTTCTGCCCGGCCGCGGCTGCGGTCAACAAGGATCGGGTTTCAGCCAGCAGCGCAGCGGCGTTGAAGTAGCGCCAGTCGGGCCAGAAAAATGGGTTTAGCAGGTAGACGGTGATGACGGCGACCGCCGTGAAGAGCGCGGCATAGCGCAGCGCCGCACGCCCGCTGACGCGGCGCCGCGCGACGATGTAGGTCAGCAGCGCCAGAAAGACCAGCCCACCCACGATGATCCCGGTCACTTTGACGGCCGCGGCCAGGCCCGCGCACAGCCCGGCCAATGTGCTGGCGGCCAGATAGGCGCGCCGGCCTGAGCGTTTCACCAGCAGACCGGCCGCCAGGCAGCCAGCCAGCAAGAAACTGACGTAATGAACATCGGTCATCGCGCGGGTGGCCTGCGTCACAAAGCCGCCGGTTGATAGGAGAA
>CAZEPA010000100.1:0-10502 GCA_964513955.1 uncultured Anaerolineae bacterium
CGGCGGCGGAGATTCGGCGGCCGCCGTGGAACAGGCAGGCCTGGCCGACAAGATGACCCACATCTCGACCGGCGGCGGCGCTAGCCTGGAATTTCTTGAAGGCAAGAAACTGCCCGGCGTCGAAGCGCTGTTGGATAACTAGCCTGCCCTTCGCCAGCCGTGTGGCAGGATCAATTTCATTGAGGTAAAGATCATGCGTAAACCCATTATCGCGGGTAACTGGAAGATGAACAAGACGGTGGCCGAGGCGCTCACCCTGGTCGTCAACCTGCGGCCCGCGCTTGATGATATTCGAGCGGTCACCAGCGTCGTCTGCCCTCCCTTCACCGCGTTGGCGCCTGTCAAACAGGCGCTCAACGGCTCACGCGTAGGTCTGGGCGCTCAGAATCTATTCTGGGAGGAGAAAGGCGCGTTCACCGGCGAGGTGGCGCCTACTATGGTGGCCGAGTTGTGCCAGTACGTCATTTTGGGACACTCGGAACGTCGCCAATACTTTGGCGAAACCGACGCCAGCGTCAACCGCAAGGTCAAGGCAGCCCTGGCCCATGGGTTGATCCCAATCATCTGCGTGGGCGAGAACCTGGAGCAGTACGAGGCCGGCGCCACGGATGCCGTCGTGCGCCAGCAGGTCAACGGCGCCTTGGATGGACTGACGGCCGAGCAGGTGGCTGGCCTGGTCATTGCGTATGAGCCAATCTGGGCCATCGGCACGGGCAAGGCGGCCACGGGCGCGGCCGCCAATCAGATCATCAGCCTGAGCGTACGTGGCCCTGTGGCCGATCTGTACGGCGAGGCGGTGGCGCAGGCGGTGCGCGTGCAGTACGGCGGCAGCACCAACGCCAAGAACATGGCCGAATACATGCAGCAGCCTGATATTGACGGCGCGCTTGTCGGCGGCGCCAGCCTCAAGGCTGAAGATTTTATTGAGATGGTTCGTATCACCGCCAACGTGCGCGGCTAATCCTCGCCACAAAAAGCCGGGCTCTCGCCTGAGAACCCGGCTTTTCTTTTTCTGCGCGCCAGTTTGCATGCGCGCTGGATTCTGACTACAATAGCGCGCACAATCAGTCCTTGGTGCGGGGTGACGCGTGAACGACTGGATTCCACTTCTCTGGACAATTGGCTCGCTGGCGGCCCTGTGGGTCGTGGCGCGTTGGATCAGCGCCCACATTCAAGCCCTGGGCTGGCTGATCGCCGGACACGCGGACGGCGCCGTGGTGGCGCTGTGGGTCCTCCTCTTTCCCGGCATCCTGGTGCATGAGTTGAGCCACTGGCTCGCGGCGAAAATGCTCGGCCTCAAGGTCAAGCTGCCCAACCTCTACCCCAAACGTCACGGCAAACACATTCGCCTCGGATCAGTCACCGTCTCGTCGGGCGGCCATCTGCTCGACAGCGTCGTTGGCATGGCGCCGTTCTTGTTTGGCAGCCTCGGCGTGCTTGTGCTTGGCGCCAGCGTATTTGATGTGACCGGCCTGGTGCGCGGCGTCACGCAGGCTGGTTTGGCCGGCGCGCTGCAGGGTTTGCTTGGTGTGCTCAGGGTTTCTGATGCCTGGTTGTGGCTCTATCTGACATTCGCCATCAGCAACGCCATGTTTCCCAGTCCCAGCGACACCGAACCGGTGCGCCCCGTGCTCATGTTCAGCGGCCTGTTGATCTGCCTGGCGCTGATTGTCGGCTGGACGCCCCAGCTTGGGCCTGATCTCGTGGCCGCCATCAACCGGGTCCTGCTGGTGCTGGCCGAGGCGTTTACGTTCGTCCTGGTGGTGGACCTGGGCTGCGGGGCGTTGATCATGCTGTTGGAGTTCATCCTGGGCGCGCTGCGCGGCCAGCGCGTGGTATTCGAGTCCTCAGAAAATTCAAGCCGGCGCAAAGGGCGCTAGGCGTTCAGCATTCAGCGTTCTGCATTTCTCACTTCTCACTCGGCACTCCGCTCTCTCTTCAGCTTTCAGCTTTGAGCAAGCCCACGCGGCGCATGCGCGCAAACACGGACGCGTCATGCGGCGCTTTGCGCAGCGAGCGGGTAAGGTCGAGACCGGCGTAGTGTAGATTCTTGTGCATGCCGCCGCGCCACAGCGATGAGTGGGTCACATCGTAAACGATCCCCGCGTACGCAATGTACGCTGGACGTCCTTTTTGCCCGTCAAAGTGACGCAGTTCCATCTCCGTGTACTGCGGTTCCGCGCCCAACGCAGGGATAATGAGCAGGTCGTCAGTCATGTTGATGCTTGAGATGTGTGCATCAGACTGACTCCAACTGCGTCTGCCGGGCCGGTAGATGCTCCCAATCATGCTCCGCAATGCCCGCCAGGAGGTCGCCCACAGTGACGAGGCGTTCCCCAACCTGGTGCGCTGCCTGCATCTGTTCCTCGCTGAGAAATGTCACATTCCAGGCAGTCTCTTCGCGCTGCAAAGCCAGGCCGCGCAGCACTTCCGGCCAGCTCCAATCGCGCAATCGCCGGTAGTTGCGCTCATTCCAGGCTTCCAACTCAGCGTCGCTGCGAATCCATTCCACCAGGTGGCCGTCGCCCCACAGCACTTTCTGCGCGACCGTCAACAGGCGATCTTCCCAGGCTGTGATGTGCGCCACCACGTCTTTGATGGACCAGCGGCCGACCAGGCCCGGCGTCAGGATGACTTCTTCGGGCAGCGCCCGCAGGATGGTCAGCAGCGCATTTCGGGCATCGTTCATGTCGGTTTGGAGCTGTTGTTTGTTCATCGCCGAATCAAGATAGATCGAGCAATTGAATGGGGCTGGCGCCGGGCGGAGGTTCTGCGCCGCGCAGTTTTTGGCGCTGCTGGTAGGCTTCCCATTCGGCCAGTCGTTTGAGGTTGGCCAGGCTTTGCGCGATGGCCTGCGCGCTGCGCTTCTGAATAAAAAAGCGATCGGCCAGCGCGCCCAACGGCCCGCGCAGATGATAATCCTCGATCAACTGCACACTGGTGGTGTTTTCCACCGGAAAGAGCAGAAAGGAAACCTGGCTGCGCCCATCCAACTGACGCCAGGCGAACTTGGCCGGTGCACTGAACTCAATCACCTCGGCCGGCGCCATGCCCAAGTCGGTCTGAACGGTCAAGGCCGCGCCAACGCCCAACGGAGCATCGTTGGTTTGGAGAACCTGCGTGTGCAGTTCCAGTCCATACCATTCACCCAGGCGCGCGGGCTTGAGCAGATCAAACACCAGGGCGATGGGCGCCGTGATTTCGATCGCTTTGGTAATTTGGCCCATCCGGCTATCCGACCCGCTTGACCATCTTCTCAGGCATCGGCAGAATCACCCAGGCGGGGCGCATTGGGTCGGCTGGCTGTGGATCGGTCGCGTTGCGGGCTGCAGCCAGCAGCAGGCGGATTTTCTGCTCTGTGGCCGGCAGGATCAGGCTCGGCGAATCAATCTCATGGTAGGTGCTAATCGCCCGCGGGGTCACGGTGTGAATACGAAAGAAGACCGGCGTGTTAGGCGATGCGTTGGGGATGCGCAAGGTAAAATGATCGGACAACGCCGTGGTGGCGGCCAAGACTTCCCCTTCCCAGGCCACGACTTCCACACTGCATTCCTCGACGGGTTTTCCCTGTCGGTCAATGAAATAACCTTCAATTTCCGGCACAATCTTTCTCCTTCCACGATGTGGTGAACATCAGCTTGGGTCTGACTAGACCTGAGGGGTTGGCCGCACCAAGAGGCGCGCCGCCGTTTCGCACAACAGCGCCACTCCCACCGGCAACGCCCGCTCGTCGAAGTCAAATCCAGCATGGTGGTGCGGATGGGGATGGGGGCCAGCGCCGATCAGGGCGAAACAGCCCGGCACGCGCTGCAAGAATTCACTCATATCCTCGGCAATCATCAACGGCTTGATCTGCTCAACCTGTGCTGGACCGGTGAGCGCCTGTGCAGCCTGCCGCATCATCGCGGCCGCGGCCGCGTCATTGATGGTGGCCGGCGCAGAGCAACCGACCTGCTGCAGTGTAAAAGCGGCGCCGTAGGCCTGGCAAATGCCTTGCGCCAGCGTCTCTATCCGCTGCCATACTTCGCGCCGCACCGCAGCGTCAAAGGTGCGGATGGTGCCAGTCATGACGACCTCAGCGGCCAGCACGTTGAAGGCCTGGCCGCCGTGGACCGTGCCGATGGTCAACACCACCGTCTCGGTCGGATCCACCTGCCGACTGACGATGGTTTGCAGGGCAGAGACCACCTGGGCGGCAATCACGATCGCGTCAATGCCTTCGTGCGGCATGGCGCCATGGCCGCCGCGGCCAGTGATCGTCAGGCGAAACTCGTCTGCTGCGGCCAGCAGCGGACCGGGTTGGATGACCAGGCGGCCGAAGGCAAATTGGTTCCAGAGATGCAGACCGAACGCATAGTCTGGTGCGGGCTGTTGCAGCACCCTGTCGCGAATCATGGCCATGGCGCCGCCCAAGCCTTCCTCAGCCGGTTGAAACACCAGCTTGATCCGGCCGCGCCAGCGCTGCCGTTGGCGGCTGAGCAGCGTTGCCACGCCCAGTCCGATCGCGGTGTGGCCGTCATGCCCGCAGGCGTGCATTACGCCGGCATGCTGCGAGCGGTAGGGCGCGTCGTTGATCTCGTGGATGGGCAGAGCGTCCATGTCAAAGCGCAGCATCACCGTTGGCCCATCGCCAGCGCCATCTATGATGCCCACCACGCCCGTGCCTCCCACGCCTTGCTGCACTTCGATGCCCAGGTCGTGCAGATGCTCGGCTACGACGCGGCTGGTGCGCGTTTCGTGGAATCCAAGCTCGGGGCGCTGATGAAAATCACGGCGCCAGGCTACCAACTGCTCAGCCATCGCCTCGGCTTGCGTTTGGAAATCAGCCATCCAATCCTCTCTGCGGGCCAGGGGCATGGTTCTTGTCACGGTTCATTGTAGCATGGCGCGGGCGCAAGACCAAAATCCAAGCAAAGAAGCCGAAGGCAGGTTCCTGCCTTCGGCTTCTTGCATGTCCTGGCGCAACGCCCACTTAGCCTGGCGGCGTAACGCCCTTCTCCTGCAATTTGCGGTTGATCACTTCTTTGAACTGCGCCACCGTCACCGCGCCCAGCACCCGTTCACCGTTGATGAACATGGTCGGCGTCGAGTTGATCTGCTTGGCTGTGCCTTCGCCCGCGTCCGCGTCCACCTGCGCCTTGCCCTGCTTCTGATCCAAACAGGCATCGAACGTGGCCGTATCGAGCCCGGCATCCACCGCGAACTTCTTCAACTGAGTGTTGCTTAGCTCGCTGCCCTGCTGATTCTTGAACAGGAGGTCGTGGTATTCCCAGAACTTGTCCTGGCCGGCCGCGCACTCCGCTGCGATGTGCGCGCCGTACGAAGACGGGCGCAGCGGAAAGTGCTTGAACTCGATGCGCAGCAGACCCTTGTCCACGTAATCCTTGACCAACTCCGGCGCGCGATCGAGCGCGAAGTCGCGACAGTGACTGCAGTAGAAGTCAGAGAAGTCTTGCAGCACCACCGGCGCGTCCGCTGCGCCCAGGGTGGCGCCCTTGCCCGTGCGCGCAATCCCGCCGCCGCTGCGCGCGGCATTGCTGATCAGCACCACGGCAATCAGGCCCACGACGGCCACGCCCGCAATGATCAGGAGCAGATTGCGGCGTTGTTCCATCTGCTGTCGTTTGCGCGCGGTCTCGCGCGCGGTCTGCTTGGATACTCGATCGCGCTGCCCTTCCAGTTTCTGCGGGGGGGGCGGGGGCATTCCAGATTTCTTTGCCACGTGTCTTATCCTCCAGGTATCGTTTTCTATCGGTACTCGTTTCGATTTGTTCTCGCCGGTCAGGGGACTCTGGCCGCGTTCTACTCATCCGATGCGCGCAACCTGCCGCTGATGGTTTCCTGTAGACGCCGCACAATTTTAGCCCGCAGCCTGGCGGCATCGGTATCGGTCAGTGAGCGATCCACCGCTTGATAGGTCACACGGTAGGCCAGGCTCTTCTGCCCGTCGCCGATCTGATCCCCGCGGTAGACGTCGAACAGGCGCAAGGCGGTGAGCAGCTCGCCTCCCGCCTCCGTGATGGCCTCTGCCACCTGGGCGGCGCGCACGCCTTCATCCACGATCACGGCCAGGTCTTCTTTGATCGCGGGATAAGCCGAGATGGACTGCATCGGCATGTCCGATTGATAGGCTGTGAACAGCGACTCCAGGGCCAGTTCGGCGACAGTCACCCGCCCTTGCGGGGGCAGATCAAACGCCCTGCGCACCGCCGGGTGCAGCTCGCCCAGGATGCCGATGTCCTTGCCCGCGATCAGCACCCGCGCCACACGTCGCGTGAACGCCGGATGCGTTGTCGCTGCAAACTGTATCTGCGCCTGAGGTACGCCCATACGCGCCAGTAAGGTTTCTACGATGCCCTTGAGATCGTAGAAATCGAGCTCCTCGGCTGTTGATCCCTGCCACCCGGCTGGCGCGCGTGGCCCAGCCATCGCAAAGCTGACATGGCGCGCCTCCTGCGGCAGCAGCGCACCCGCCAACGGCCAGTAGACACGGCCGATTTCGAAGGCGGCCCAACGCTCGGTGTAGCGCAGATTGGCGGCCATGACCTGGAGCGCGTTGGGCAGCAGGCTGGAGCGCAGCACGCTGCGTTCGACGCTCAGCGGATTCGCCAACTGCACGCTGTCGGCCGGTCGCAGCAAGGCCGGCAGTTGGTAGCCCGCCGTTGGCTGCGCCTCGGTCCAGCCTTCACCGCTACTGGCCGCCAACAGTCGGGAATTGTCGTTCTCGCTGATCAGCGGATAGTTGATCGTATCCTGCAGGCCGCAGCCGGCCAACAGGGTGCGAATGGCCTCTTCGCTTTCGATAGGCCAGTTATGCCGCTGTTCCGGCAGCGCCGAGGCCAGCAGTGTGGCCGGAATTTTATCATAACCGATCCCACGCGCCACTTCTTCCACGAGATCGGCCGGGATTTCCAGGTCAAGCCGGTGCCAGGGCACGCTCACGTGCAGCGTCCCCTCGGCCGACCCAGACGTCACCCGGCACTCCATCGCTTCCAACGTGCGCCGCAGATCAGCCGCGGCCACGCGGACGCCCAGCAGCCGTTCGACTTCCGCGTGGGTCAGTTCGATGCTGATGTCAGGCTGCCGCACGGCGTAAGCATCGTGCACACCAGGAACGACCTCGCCGCCCGCCAGCTCAGCCATCAACTGCGCGGCGCGGCGATTAGCCAGCGGCGCCAGCGTGGCTGGAATGCCGCGACCAAAGCGGGTGGACGCCTCACTGAACAACTTGAGCGCCTGCGCGGTGCGCCGATTGTTGATGTTGTTGAAGCAGGCCGACTCCAGCAGCACATTCACCGTCCGCTCGTTGACCTCCGTCTCCTGGCCGCCCATCACCCCGGCGACCGCAATCGCGCCCGCGGTATCGGCAATCAGCAGCATATCGGTCGTCAACGCGCGCTCCACGTTGTCGAGCGTGGTCATGCGCTCGCCCGGCCGCGCGCGCCGTATGCTGATCGTGGGCTGCGGCTGTCCGGTGCGCCGCGCGCGCGCCGCCAGTGCATCGTAATCGAAGGCGTGCAGCGGTTGGCCCCACTCCAACATGACATAATTCGTAATGTCCACCACGTTGTTGATCGGGCGCTGACCGGCCAGGCGCAAGCGCTCTTGCAGCCAGCGCGGCGACGGCCCAATCGTAACGTCGCGGATCAAGATTGCCGTATAGCGGGGGCACAGGTCAGGAGCCTCAATCACAATCTGGCAAAATGCCTCCGCGGCCGGCGCGGGATCGGGCATTTCGGAGGGCGCGACCCGGCCCGCGATCTCCTGCAGCAGCGGCTGTTGGCGCTTGAGGGTCAGCGCTTCCAGCGCGGCGACTTCACGCGCGACGCCGAGCATGGAGAGGCAGCGGCCCAGGTTGGGCGTCAGCTCGATTTCCAGCACGGTGTCGCCCATGTAATCCACCAGGGGCATGCCCACCGGCGCGTCGGGCGGCAGGATCAGAATCCCCTCGTGACTGTCGCTCAAGCCCAGCTCTTTTTCAGAGCAGACCATGCCCTCTGAACGGACGCCGCGAATCTTGCTGGGCTTGAGGCGCATGAACTTCTTCTCCTCGCTGTGCCCATCAATCAAGCGCGCGCCGCTGATCGCAAAGGGCGCTTTCAGGCCCAGGTTGGCCTGGCCCTTGTACGGATAGAGATTGGGCGCGCCGGTGACGACCGTCAACGGCGCGTCGCCGCCGTAGACGACTGTCGCCAGCACCAGCCGGTCAGCATCTGGGTGCGGATCAATGCGCACAATCTCGCCCACGAACAGCTTGTCGCGCTCCCAGTCCGCGCCAATGCGCTCGATGCCAGCCACCTCGATCCCGGCCAGAGTCAGGCGCTGCCCCAGCTCTTCTGCGGTCAAATGGATATCTACGTAGTCTCGTAACCAGCTCAGTGGTATTTTCATCAGAACTGCTCCAGGAAGCGCACGTCATTCGAGAAGAAATAACGAATGTCGTCAATGCGGTGCTTGAGCATGGTGATGCGCTCAGGCCCCATGCCGAAGGCGAAACCGCTGTAGACCTCCGGATCGTAGCCGCCGTTGCGCAGGACCACGGGGTGGACCATGCCCGCGCCGCTGATCTCCAGCCAGCCGCTGTACTTGCACAGCCGGCAGCCGCGGCCGCCGCACAGGATGCAGTCCATGTCCACTTCGACGCCCGGCTCGACGAAGGGGAAGTAGGAGCAGCGGAAGCGCAGCTGGCGGCCCGCCCCATAGAGTTGATTGGCGAATTCTTGCAGCGTGCCTTTCAGGTCTGCCATGGTGATTCCTTTGCCCACGGCCAGCCCTTCCACCTGGTGGAACATGAACTCGCTGCGTGCGGTGACCTGCTCATAGCGGAAGCACTTGCCGGGCAGAATGACGCGCAGCGGCGCGGGCGCGTAGTCGCGCATGGCGCGAATCTGTCCGGGCGAGGTGTGCGTACGCAGCAGCACGCGCGGGTCTTTGGTGTAGAACGTATCCTGCATGTCGCGCGCCGGGTGATCGGGCGGGATATTGAGCAGTTGGAAGTTGACCTCATCCAGCTCCACATCGGGCGCGTCGTAGACCTGGAAGCCCATTTGCCCGAAGATGGCGTAGATGCGGCGCAGCACGGCATTGCTGGGATGGATCCGTCCCAGGGACGGTGGTCGTCCGGGCAGGGTGACATCCACCGCCTCAGCCGCGAGCGCGCGCGCGATCTCAGCCTGCTGCATCGTCTCCTGCCGCGCCGTGAATGCGGCTTCCAGACGATCCTTCACGCGATTGGCCTCCGCGCCGGCTGCCGGCCGCTCGTCGCGCGGCAGCTGCCCCAACCCGCGCAGGGCGTTGGTCAGCGTGCCTTTGCGCCCGAGGACCGCCACGCGCCAGCCTTCCAGGCTGGCCGTATCGAGCGCGGCCGCCAGCGTGGTCAGCGCCTCCTGTTCAAGGGCTTTGAGTTGATCGAGCATATTCAATCCTCTCCTTATCCTGGCAACGAAAAACCGCACGTGTCAGGGACGACGTGCGGTCAGGCACATTCCGTGGTACCACCCTGGTTGAGGATCAGCCGCGCTGATCGCTCCGCTCAGGCCGGCAAACGGGGTTTACCGGCGGCCCGTGTAACGGTGGGCATCCGGGGCGAACTACGCGCCGGTCATGCGACCGGTTTCCCTCGCCCGGCTCAGGAGCGAACTTCCGTGGAGGCGCACCTGGTCGAGCTTCCAGCCTGTGGCTCAACCTCTCTGAGGGTCGCGGTTCCGCGTACTTTTCTCCATCACAGCCATTGTTGGTGACGATTCGATTGTGGCGTGATTATCGCCGAAAGGGGAGGGTTTGTCAAGATATGCGGCCTACAAACTGGCGACAAAGATCGTTGTGCGATTGCCGATCCTGCGGCGAGGTGGTAGAATACGCGCCAGATAACCTGAGTCGTTCGTCCACCGAGCATCCAGACACGTCTATCAACGCCACCACGGACACATAACCGATCGTTCCTGATGCGCACCCTTTTCCCTGAGGAGGTGATTCATGTCGTTACAACGTTGGCAACTACTGTTCGTGGCCGCCCTCTTGACGATTAGCTTTCAGACCATTTCGTCGCGAAATTCTACACCTTCTCTGCTCAACGGCGAGCCTACAGGTGCAACATCGCCTGTGAATTTGAGTCTGACGCCCATTGCTCGCACCTGGGCGCGTTGGACTCCTTGGATGTTGGCGTTGGCAGAACATGATGGAAGCATCTGGATTGGTGGTGAAGTTGGCCTGTTGCGAGTTGACAAGACGACTGGGAGCTATCAACGCTTCACCGGCCTTGATGGTCTACCGCTGACGACGATCCTGGCATTAACAGAAGACTCGGCGGCGCAACTCTGGGTGGGCGGCGAAGGCGGCCTGTCTCGCATGACCGCAGATGGTACATGGCAGACCGAGACGCCGGCAAATAGCGGCCTCTATAGCACCTTGGTAGATGGCATCGCTGCCACTGCCGATGGCTCCCTATGGTTGAGCCACGGATTGCCTGACTCTGTTGTCAGTCGTCGTAACCCAGACGGCGC
>CAZEPA010000101.1:0-10472 GCA_964513955.1 uncultured Anaerolineae bacterium
CGGCAACCCGCCGTATGTGCGGCAGGAGGCGCTGGCGCCGCTCAAGCCGTTCTTGGCGGCTAATTTCGCTGAGTTCTATCACGGCACGGCCGATCTATTCGTTTATTTCTTCGCCCAGGGCTTGCGTCAACTCCGCCAGAGCGGCCGGCTGGCGTACATCAGCAGCAATAGCTGGCTACGCGCCAACTACGCCACGGCGCTGCGGGCCTACCTGCGCACCCACGTGACGATCGAGACCCTGGTGGACATCGGTGACAACCACATCTTCGAGGATGCCGCGGACGTTTATCCGGCGATTCCAGTCGTGCGGAAGACGCCGCCGGCCTCCGACCACGCGGCGCAGGTCGCCATCTTCACGCGCGGCGAAGGGGTGCGGCAGTTCGCCGCGCAGGTCGCCGCCAAGCTGATGCCAGTCTCGATCCACGATCAACCAGATACCGGCTGGCAACTGGGCGACGACGCGGGACGGCGCATTTTCGCCAAGCTGATGGCTGCTGGCCGACCGCTGGGCGAGGTGGTGGGGGGACAGATTCTTCGCGGCGTAGTGACCGGTCGCAACGAGGCATTCATAGTCGATCAGGCAACACGTGATCGTTTGGTACGGAGCGATCAGCGTTCTTCTGAGATCATCAAGCCGTTGATAAATGGAGAAGACGTCCGATCATGGTATCTTGAGGATGAGGCTCGTTGGTTGATTTTGGCGCGTCGCGGTACAGACATAGACGCGTATCCAGATATCAGAGAGTATTTGGCGCAGTTTCGTGAACTGCTGGAGCCGAAACCTAAGGGCTGGGACTCTGCGCGCCAATGGCCAGGACGCAAGCCTGGTACCTACCAGTGGTTTGAGATTCAAGATTCCGTCGCCTACCACCTGGAGTTCGACAAGCCGAAGCTGTTCTGGCCTGAAATGGCAAAACAACCACGTTTTGCATTGGCACCTGCAGGATTGGTAGGCAACAAGACGACATTTATGATCCCAGGTGCTCATGCTTTCTTGCTTGGGATTCTAATGACGAGACCGATCTGGTTCGCCATTTCTCATCTGTGCTTACCGATAGGCGAACGCGCTGGCATGTTGCGCTATGTGCTATCCGAGCAGTTTATCTCGCGCCTGCCCATCCCCGACGCCGCAGCCACTGATCGTGACGTCATCGCCGCGCTGGCGCTTGCGATCACCGAGCAGGCGCGCGCTCGTTACGCGTTGCATCAAAAAACCCGCCACCGCATTCTGACCGACCTGGGTGTGCCGGGTGCGAGCCTGAACCAGAAGCTGACCGCCTGGTGGGACCTGGACTTCCCCGGCTTCCTGGCCCAGGTGCGGGCCGCGCTCAAGCGCGAGATTCCGGTGCGGCAGCGAGATGATTGGGAGGAATGGCTGACCGTTTGTCGCGGCGCGCACGCGCAGCGTACGGCCGCGATCGTGCGGCTGGAGACGCAGCTCAACCGCCGGGTGTATGACCTGTTCGACCTGGCGCCAGCCGAGATCAAGATTATTGAAGAGAGCACGAAGTACCGGTATGGGGAAGTCTGAACGTTCGCGCGGGGTTCGACCGATTGATTGACCAGGCGGTCTACAGGCTCTACGGGTTGACCGACGCCGAAATAGCCGTAGTGGAGAGAGGCAGATTGCGAACGACCTTGCCAGAACGCAGGATTTGCGGTAAAGTAGGGTTATCGAAACCATCGCCTGCCAGAGTGAACTCGCACGTTGTGCAGGAGGGAGCGCTATGATCGCAGTTCGGCAAATACAAGAGGTGATCGCTAGCACGGTGACGATCACACTGCCAGCGCACTTTACCGCCAGGCGAGTGGAAGTGATTGTTTTTCCTGTGGTCGAGGACGAACCAGAAGCGGAACAACTTCAAGAGTTGCTCCTGGCGGCGCCCACGTTGTCCGAGGATGATCTGCGGGAATTCACGCAAGTCAGAGATTGGATAAGCCAATGGACCGTGAGCGAGTTCTGATTGACACAACGATTCTGATTGACCACCTTCGTCGGGGAGACAAAGCTCGCACTGTGTTCTATCGCGCTGCCCGGCGTTGCGAGTGCGTAATATCTGCCATAACGGAGTTTGAGTTTCGCGTGGGTAGCACACCTGCTAATCGCGACTTCGTGGCAGCGCTGCTCGAACTGACACCGGTCTTACCGTTTGATTCCACCTGCGTCCGCGCTGCCACCGAGATCTATCACGACCTTCGGGCGATCAATCGGCTCATTGCGCTGCCGGACCTCCTCATTGCAGCGACTGCTCTCGCACATGGTCTGCCCTTACTCACGTTGAATCTGTCTCACTTTGAGCGCGTCGGCGGATTGACGCGGCTTGATTCTGCCAACCTGTAAAAACACCGCTGCCATCCGGCCTCAGCTCATGGTTTGTTCGACCTGACCCCGGCCGAGGTCAAGATCATCGAGAAAAGCGCCAAGCACAAAGCCTCTTTTTGCTTTTTACGCCGTTTGGGGGTAATCTATCGGCTCCTAATTATGTTCGTCTGCGCGGAATCTGGTTGCGGGTTGTCGTCTTCCCTGGCGACCACGACGGCCAGCAGGTGACCAGACGCCCCCATCAGCCGTAAGCCACGTCAACCTGGGAGTAAGAAATGTCAAGACCAACCGTGATCCGTATTCTATTGGGGGGAGTTCTGGTGCTCCTGATTGCATTCGCTGTGCGGACGCTGAGCACCACGGCGCCGGCGCCGGAACTTCGGCGCGCCGTCAATGTAGAGTCGGGCGAGAGTACGGAGCTGTACCTCGCTGAGCGCGACACAGGACAAAACGGCGAAAGCGACGAGCTGATGGCCATTGGCGATTACTGGTACCATCGGGTGTCATACCCCACGGGCCAGTTCAACCCGGCCTGGGTGCGTGAGGCGGCCGCGCAGGACAGCCAGGTCGAGCGCGCGGTGCCGGCCGGCGAGGTCATCTACGGCAAAACTCAAACCGAGTCGCCGCTGGCCTTGAACGCCAATCGTTTCACCTCGTTGGGCCCGCAGCCGCTGCAGAGCAATGGCTGTCTCAGCTGCTACAGCTACGGCCTGGTCGCCGGCCGCACCAACGTCATGGCGATTGACCCGGTGAGCACCAATGTGGCGTATCTCGGCGCAGACGGCGGCGGCGTTTGGAAGACCACAAACTGCTGCTCGGCAGCCACCACCTGGACATCGGTGACCGATGACCCGCTGCTGGCCACCATCGCCATTGGCGACATTACGATTGATCCCAACAATCACAACACGGTCTACGCCGGCACGGGCGATTTGCGCTTCGGCTCTTTCTCCTTCGGCAGCGCGGTGGTGCTCAAGAGCACGGACCAGGGCACGACCTGGGTCAACCAGGGCGCGGATGTGTTCGCACCGCCCTATCCGCAGCCGCCGAGCGCGTTTCCACAGTATCAGTCCATCGGCAAGGTGCGGGTGGATCCCAACAACAGCAACAATGTGGTGGTGGGGACCAAGACCGGTCTCTACCTGTCGTACGATGCGGGCGCCAACTGGACCGGCCCATGTACGACGAACAATTTCAGCACGCAGCGCCAGGACGTCACAGGCCTCATTCTGCGCGACATCGGGACCGACACCCAGATTTACGCCTTCGTCGGCGCCCGTGGTTTCGCGACCACCGTTCAGGCCAATCTAGATCAAAACGGCGCCAACGGCGTCTATCGCGCCGTGCTGCCGGCCAGCGGCTGCCCGGCCAGTTGGGAAACGCTCAGCCGGGCCGACAACGGCTGGCCGGCCGACACGGCCACGGGCATCCCCGTCAACACGACTACGCTGACTGGCAACCGCTTGGGCCGCCTCGACGTCGCCATCGCCCCCAGCAACCCCGACGTGATCTACGTCCAGGCCCAGGCGATTCTCGTGACCGGCGGCGCGCAGCGCGGCGGCCAGCTCGGCGTCTGGCGCACCACCGACGGCGGTACAACCTGGCAGCAGCGCTCGAGCCAAACCGGCCTGACCGGCTGCTACGGCGACTACGCTCAGAACTGGTACGACCAGGGTCTGGCGGTGGATCCGAACAACCCGGACATCCTGTTGATGAGCACCGTGGACATTTTCAAGTCCACCAACGGCGGCACAACCTTCACGGATAAAACCTGCGGTTACGCCGGCGGCACCACTGTGCACGTGGATCACCACGCGCTGGCCTATGTGCCTGGCTCATCCACCACCCTGTTGGCCGGCAGCGACGGCGGCGCGTACGTCAGCACGAACGGCGGCGAGTCGTACACGCAGATCAACAACAGCCTGAGCACGCTGGAGTTCTACTCCGGCGACATCACGCAGAATTTTGCCACGGCCGCGACGCCGGGCATCAACGGCGGCATGCAGGACAACGGCTCGGCGGTCTACGTCTGGGCCGCGGGCAATCCGGGGCCGGCGGTCTGGCAACTGCGCAAGGGCGGCGATGGTATGTTTGCCCGCATCGAGCCGCTGCAGGGACTGCGCTATTACCAGGAAAGCCAGAACGGCGCCCTGGCCGTCAGCACGACCGGCGCGTACGGCGCGCAAACAGCCGCCGGAGGCGCGTGGACGTCCGATCGGTTGAGCTTCGTTTTCCCCTACGAGATTCAAAAGAACGGCTGCGTAGGCACTTGCACCCACATGATCGCAGGTTCGTATCGAGTCTATGAATCGGTCAACGGCGCCATCGGCGCAACGACGACCGCGCGCTGGTATGTCAACAGCGGCGACCTGACCAAGAACACGTTGGCGGACCGCTCGTTCATCAACCAGTTGAACTACGCCTGGAGCGACGCCACCAAAGCCATTGTCGGCACCAATGACGGCAACGTGCAATGGGGTCGCAACCTGGGCGTCGGCACCGCCAACACGGCCGTCTGGGTCAATCTGACCGGCAGCAATGCGGTGCTGCCCAATCGCCCGATCCTGGACGTGGCGCTGGACCCGGCCAATCCGCTAATCGGCTATGCGGCGGTCGGCGGCTTCGATCAGAACACGCCCACGACGCCAGGGCATGTCTTCCAGGTCATCTGCACGACCGACTGCGCCAGCTTCACCTGGGTGAACAAGACCAGCAATCTGCCCAACATCCCGGCCGATTCGATCATCGCCAACCCGCGCTTCCCGCAGCAGGTCTTCGTGGGCACGGATTGGGGCCTCTACTATACCAATGACATCAACGCCGCAACGCCAACCTGGTATCGCTTCCAGGCGGGTCTGCCCAACGCGATGGTGTGGGACATGACGATTGACACTGGGGCGACCACCCTGGCTCTGTGGACGCGCAGCCGCGGCGCGTATGTCTGGCCGCTGCCCGATGCGCCCTACCGCACCTGCCCCGACTTCAACGCCAACGGCACCGTGGGCGTCGAGGACATTGGCACGATTGCCGCGCACTGGGGCGAAACCCCGGCCTCGCCTGCCTGGAATAACCGCTACGATCGCAACGGCGACAACCAGGTGGATATCGTGGACATTATGCTCGTGATTGGGGCCTTCGGCAGCACTTGTTGAAAGATTGAAGATTCAAGATGGTTCGCGGGTGGGCATGTGAGCTCAAGAAGATGCACGAATCGTTGAGTCAGCACGCCCACGTGCGGCGATGCCCCAGATAGCAGCAAAACCGTCGGGCAGCAGATGATCTGCTGCCCGACGTGTTTACATGAGGTGACAATCATGACGTATCCCACCCTAGTGGACATCCTGGCGGCGCAGCGCCGCCTGCGGCCTTACCTGGCGCGCACGCCGCTGCATAACTACCCGGCGCTTGACGCGCTGATCGGTACGGCGGTCTACGTCAAGCATGAGAACTATCAGCCCGTCGGCGCATTCAAAGTGCGCGGGGGCATCAACCTGATGGCGCAGATGAGCGCGGCCGAGCGCGCCCGCGGGGTCATTGCCGCATCCACCGGCAACCACGGGCAGTCGGTGGCGTACGCGGCGCGACTCTTCGGCGTGACCGCGCGCATCGTTGTGCCTGAAGGAGCGAACCCGGGCAAGGTAGCGGCCATGCAAGGCATGGGCGCCGAGGTGATTTTCCACGGCGCGACTTTTGACGAAGCCCGCCGTCAGTGCGAGGCGTTAGCGCACGCCCACGGCTATCGTTACATTCATTCCGGCAACGAGCCTGCGCTCATCGCCGGCGTCGCCACGACGACCCTGGAGATGCTGGAAGACGAGCCGGGCCTGGAGGTGATCATCGCGCCGATTGGCGGCGGCAGCGGCGCGGCCGGCGCGTGCCTGGCCGCCAAAGCGATCAATCCTGCCATCCGCGTGATCGGCGTCCAGTCCGAGGCGTCGCCCGCGGCCTTTCGCTCCTGGCAGGCGCACGCGCTGATCGAAGCGCCCAACCGCACCGTGGCCGAAGGGCTGGCGACGGGCGCGCCGTTCGAGCTGCCGCAGCGCATCCTCTGGCAGCACCTGGATGATTTCATTCTACTCAGCGACGAGGAGATCTTGCGCGCCATGCGTTGGCTGGTGGAACGGGCGCATACGCTGGCTGAAGCGGCTGGCGCGGCGCCCCTGGCCGCGGCCTACCGTCTGCGTGACAGCCTGGCCGGGCGCAAGGTCGGGCTGGTCTGTTCCGGCGGCAACACCAGCGTCGCGCAACTGCTGCGCGCCTTGCAAAGCGATTGAGCAGAAGACGCTTTACCGTGAAGACGCGAAGACGCCAAGAGAAAGCAGTTCTTCGCGTCTGGGCGTCTTCGCGGTTCTGTATCTCGAGATAGGCAAGCGTAGGAACCACCAAGATACAAAGACATTCTCGTGCATGATTGCGCCTAACTTGATTACGCAAAACAACCACGAGCGCAGGTGCGGCGCTCGTGGTTGTTTATGGTGCGCAATAACGTGCCTACTGGATCTTCAGCACCATCGGCGCCTGTCGCCACAGCTCTTCCAGCCGGTAGTAGGCGCGCTGCGTGGGCGACATGACGTGTACGACTACATCCCCGTAGTCCAGCAATACCCAGCCCGAATTGGTGTCGCCCTCCACGTGCAGGGCTTTCCGGTCGTCCTTGGCGCTCTCCGCCTGGGCATAATCGGTGATCGCTTTGATCTGCCGTTCGGAGTTTGCCGTCGCAATAATAAAGTAATCGGCCAGCACAGAGACCTTTGCCAGGTCCAACAGCACAATATCCTCAGCCTGCTTGTCCGCAGCCAGCTCCACCAAATGGCGAGCAAATGTCGTCGAGTTCAGAAATGATCCTCCTGTTCCATGAGCGTGCACAAAATCTTGCTGCGATTGTAGCATAAAGCGCAGCTTTGTGCAATCGAATCGCCGACTTTGGGATAAAAGCCTGCGATTTGGGATACTTTGGGTAATTTGACAGATAGAACAATCGTGCTACAATACATACGAACACATTTTCTATTGCTAACCGTTAAGCGTCCATCCAGCGGCGCCATGCGGGTCACAAGGAGGCACGATGAGTCTGTCCATCAATCTGTCACAACGTCAACAGCGTATCGTTGATTTCATTCACCATTACATCAGCGAATACAGCTACCCACCCACCATTCGGGAGATTGGCGAGGCCGCCGACATCAGTTCCACCTCCGTGGTGAAGTATAACCTGTCCAAGCTGGCTGAATTCGGCATACTCGAACGCGATGCCAAGAGCTCGCGGGGCATTCGTCTGCGCCACGAGCCGGTGGATGTGCTCCTCAGCGCCACGGGCGTGCGCGTCCCGCTCTACGGCACCATCACTGCGGGCGCGCCTATCATGCGACCTGATCTGGCGGAGGCGCCCGTCGTCACCGACACCATCGAGCTGACCCGCGACATCGTGCGCGAGCCGGAAAATGTCTATGCCCTGCGCGTACGTGGGGACTCGATGATTGACGCGCTCGTGCATGACGGCGACCTGGTCGTGCTGCGCAGCCAGCGCGTCGCAGAGAGCGGTGAGATGGTCGCGGCCTGGCTGCCGGAGCGCGGCGAAACCACCTTGAAGTATTTCTACCGCGAGGGCCGTAACGTGCGTCTGCAGCCGGCCAATCCGGCCTACGCGCCGCTGATCTTCCCCGCAGAGAAGGTGGAAGTCCAGGGCAAGGTGATTGCCATCATTCGCCAGTTGGACTAGACCGATGGCGGCTTCTGTTTTCCTGGCCCTGGGCAGCAACCTGGGCGACCGCCGCGCCAACCTGGTGCAGGCCCTGCAGCGCCTGGGCCAGGCCGTGCGTATCGAGGCGCTCTCCTCGGTCTACGAAACGCCGCCCTGGGGCGTGACCGAGCAGCCAGCCTTCTACAACCTGGCGCTGCGCGGCGTGACCGCATTGACGCCAGGCGCGCTGCTGGCCTTCGTCAAGCAGATCGAGCAGGATATGGGGCGCCAGCCGGCGGCGCGCTACGGGCCGCGGCTGATTGACATTGACATCCTGTTCTACAATGACCTGGTGTACGATGGCGAGGCCCTGGTGTTGCCGCATCCGCGGCTGCACGAACGGGCCTTCGTGTTAGCACCGCTGGCCGAGATCGCGCCCCAGGTCATCCACCCCATCAACCAGACTTCGATCAGCCGCCTGCTTGACCAGCTTCCTCACGACGATATCGTCCGCTGCGGCGCCATTGATCTTGCCGAAGCCGCGCCCCTCAGCCCCTTTGCCTGGCGGCCGGCGCAGGCCCCGCCTTTCACTTGGGGCCGCCGCACCTACGTCATGGGCATCATCAATGCCACGCCCGACAGTTTTTCGGGCGATGGCCTGGCGCACACGGATGCTGAGGCTGCCGCTTGGATCGAAGCCGCGATCAGCCAGGGCGAGCGCTTCTACGCCGAGGGCGCGGACATTCTCGATGTCGGCGGCGAGAGCACCCGCCCCGGCTCCAGCCCGGTGGACGCACAGACTGAGATGCAGCGCATCTTGCCGGTGATTGAGGGGCTGGCCGGCCGCGTGCCGCTGCCAATCTCCGTGGATACGAGTAAAGCCGTGGTAGCTGCGGCCGCGCTGGGGGCCGGCGCACGCGTGGTGAACGATGTCTGGGGTTTGCGGCTGGATCCTGACCTGGGCGCCGTGATTGCGCAGGCGCAGGCGCCCGTGGTGTTGATGCACAATCGCAGCCATCCCAAAGACGCCAGCCAGGAGGCTCGCCTGGGCGGGCGCTACGTCGGTGTGCAGTACAACGATCTCTTGGACGACATTCAGCAGGAACTGGAGTTTTCGATCGCGCTCGCGCGTCAGGCGGGCATTGCAGATTCCCAAATCATCCTGGACCCTGGCATCGGCTTTGGCAAGACCCGCGAGCAGAATCTGGCGCTGCTCAACCGCACCGACGCCATCAAAGCGATGGGCTTTCCGGTGCTGGTGGGACCGTCGCGCAAATCGTTCATTGGCTACACCCTCAACCTGCCGCCCGAGCAGCGCGTCGAAGGCACTGCGGCCGCGGTGGCCGTCAGCATCGTGCGCGGCGCCGACATCGTGCGCGTGCACGACGTGCTGCCGATGGCGCGCGTGGCGCGCATGACCGACGCTATCGTCAGATAACGCGCTTTTGGGAATGTAGATAGGTCAGAGTCTTGCTGCGATTTGAACGGGTTTAGCGATAGCCAGCTTCTTAACGCAGAGACGCCAGGACGCAATGGCGCAGAAAGATCGGTGCCCATGGGTCGCTTTTCTTAGCCGCGAGCATGTTCTCGATGGCTATGCAGCCCTCTTTGTGTCTCCTTGCGGCTCAGCGACTTGGCGTTGAATTGTCCAACCTGATTCATCTTGCGATATTCTACCGCTCAATCTGACGACGGCGGCCAGTGCCGCCTAACCAGATCGCGCGTGCGTTGGATGCCAACGCCGGGATCGTCGTCACCCTCATATTCGATCACCAACGGCCCACGATAGCCGGCCTGGCTGAGGATGGCCAGCTCCGTGCGGTAGTCAATCGCTGCTTCTTCGCCGTCTGGCGTGAACTGCCCCGCTTTGGCGTGCGCGTGGATGGCGTGCGGCGCCAGCATCTCGATGCCGGCCAGGCGCTGCGCAGGCGAAAAGTTGCCCAGGTCGAGGCAGACGCCCAGCCAGGGCGAATTAACTGCCTGCACCAGGTGCAGCATCGTAGCTGGCTCAGTCGTCAGACCCCAGTGATTCTCCAGCGCCAGGCGGATGCCCGCCGCCTGCGCCAGCTTCACCGCCTGACGCAGCCCGCCAATCACCCGCTCCAGCACCCCAGGCGTGGTCATGTCGTCCGATCTTTCGCGGCAATCGCTGGTTACGCGCATGATCGGCGCGCCCAACGCGGCCGTCGTCGCCAGGCCGGCCGCGACATAGGCCAGCGCAGCGGGCTGTTGACGCGGCTGTCCCGTAAAATCACTGTTCAGGGTAAAAACCGCGCAGCGCACGCCGGCTTGGTCGCATGCGTCGCGCAGGCGTTGGCGCGTGGACGCGCGGCTGACCCAGGAACGTTGAAATGCCCGCCAGGGATCACGACCGCTCAGCTTGCCCCCCACGCGCCAGGGGAGGTAGCGCAGACGGCTGAAGCGCGGCGGCGGGTAAAAGAGGTCGTTCAGCTCCACCAGGTCAAAACC
>CAZEPA010000102.1:0-10399 GCA_964513955.1 uncultured Anaerolineae bacterium
GATCGGCTTCCAAGTGCCGGCTGGCGTCCACGAGGTCACGCTGCGCATGGGCGCTACCCCTGCGCGCCGCGTCGGGGACATGGTCTCAGCCCTGAGCCTGCTGATCGTGGCCTGGTTGTGGCGGCCCAGCCGCCGCGCGGCGGCGCGCGGCGCCGCGCCCCATTTGCTCAAACCACCCACTGGACTATAATTCGCTGCATGACCTACCGGGATTTTGTTGACGCCCCACTCCCCGCCGTACCGCAAGGCCCCACCTGCCCGCATTGCGGCACGCGCCTGGCTGATCAGGCCAGCGTCTGCTTCATGTGCGGCGCCGTCATGCAGACCGCGCGCCGTCGTCGGCGCCGAATTCCCTGGCTTGACTTGGCGCTGCTCGTCCTCATTGTCGGGGCCATTGCCTTCTGGTGGGCACGCTCAGCGCCGTCGTCTGCCGTCCCCGTGACCAGCCTGGCCGCGCCGATTCCGGCGGGCCGGGGCCAACTCATCAATGCCGCGACCATGACACCCACCGCCACCCCCTCTCCCAATTGGACCGCTGCGCTGGATACGCCGACACTGACGCCCACACCAGCGCCCACGCCGGTTTACCTCAACTACAACGTGGTGGCGGGCGACACTTTGTTGGGCATTGCCGCCAAATTCGGCGTCCCCGTGGACAGCATCCTCGCAGCAAACAAGCTGAAGGCCAGCGACCGTTTGAGCGTCCCGCAAGCCCTGCTGATTCCGACCGCGGGCATGAAACCTGAGACTCTCGCCCTGGGCGGCACACCTGCCCCCACGGTCACGGCGGACACCTCGACCCTGATGTACCGCGTCAAATCTGGCGACACCCTTTTGGGCATTGCCGGCCAGTTCAAATCCACCATCAACGCCATTCTCGGCGCCAATCAGCTCAAGCCGGATGCCATCTTGCACATTGGCCAGGTGTTGATCATTCCCCGCGGTACGCCTACGCCCACCCTGACCCCTACGGCGGCCGCCAGCCCAACTCCCACCCCAGGCCCGCCGTTTGGGGCGCCCATCTTGCTGGGGCCGGCGGCGGATGCTGTCCTGGCGGCTGCAGAGCCGGTGGTTCTGCGTTGGTCGGCCGTTGGCACCCTGGGCGAAGAAGACTGGTACGTGGTGCATGTCTGGTCGCTGGCATCGGGCGGTCCGAGCCAGGAACACCACGTCAAGGGCACGAGCCTGCGCCTGGATCCTGCGCTGCGGCCTGCGGATTATGTGACCGAACGAGGCTGGCGCTGGCAGGTTGTGGTCGCACGCCATGCGGGCCACATAGACGCGCCTGCGCCGCAGCTGACGCCTGAGATCGGCCAGCCAGTCACCCCGACGCCGCTGCCCGCCCTGGATTCACTTCGTTTTCTGAGCGACCCCAGCGAAGTGCGTAGTTTTACATGGAAATGATGCGATTTCTCAAACTTGAGTTTTTTTGACTCCGATGGTATCTTGTCAGTAGGAAAAGCGGGTGAAGATAAACGGTTGAGGAGGAGTTATGAGCGAAAGCAAGCAAACACCAGCCGGCGGCTCCAGCAGCAGCCAGGCGCGAGCAAAGCGCCGCAGCGCCGCACTGTACCAGCGGCTGGCACAGACGCGTGATTTGGCGCAGAGTGTGGTCATGGGCACGCAAGCCACCATGCAGGCGGCCGCCGAGCAGTCAAGCGGTGAAGCGGCGCAGGGCGCGGATCAAGCGAAAGAAGCGATAAGCGGTCTGGCCTCGACGGCCGGGACGGCGACGCGGCAGTTGATTGAATCTACCGCGCGCACGGTGGGCGCAACCGGCGGAGGGATCAAGGGGGCGGCCAGCGGCCTTGCCCAGGGTTTGAGCATTGCCAGCGACGCGATTTCGACGGCCACGCGTTCGGCTGTTACCGATCTTGGCTCCGCGGCGGATATGGCGGCGCAGGGTGATTTGGATGCAGCGGCGCGTCAGGCAGCCGAGAGCATTACCAACGTGTCGCTGAATGCAGCCATGGGCGCGATTGGCGCCGGGGCTACCGCGATCGGCGCCATGGTTGGCGGCGTGCAAGGCGCCAGCGCAGGCGCGATTGACAGCGGCCTCGACGTGAGCGATGCCGCGGCGCAGGTGACCAAAGGGATGATCCGTGACGCAGCCAAGAGCGCGGAGGTGGTTACGGACGCCGTCAGTGGAATTGTCAAAGCCAGCGGTAGGCGCGTTAAGAAGGCGCTCACGGGCAGTCAATCATAGCCTCAGGCTGACGGATGGCAGCCTGAGGCCCTATCCGTCAGCCTGATCACACTCAATTATCCTCAGATGATGCGCGCATCATATTGTACACGAGATCGGTGTCGCCGATGACGGCGATAGGACGCTGTTTGTCGCCCTCTTCGCGCACGACAACCACGCGATGAACATGATTCTTCAGCAGGGTGTGGGCCACCTCGATCAGGCGCGTCTCCGGATGCACCGTGATCACGTGAGGACTCATGTACGCGCTCACCGGTTCTTTTTTCCATTCGGGCGAGTTGACAAAGGCGCGCAGCAGGTCAATGCGCGTGATCACGCCGGCGAGGAATCCCTGGCTGTCAACAACCACCATTCCGCTAATGTCTTCCTCGGCAATGCGCTGCGCGGCCAGTTCGAGCGTATCGTTAGCTAGACAACTGAAAATTCCGAGGCGCTTGGCCTCCAACACCGTTCGCAAGGGCATTGATCGTACCTCCATCTTCTGGGGCTTCTGGGGGTTCTGGGGGCTTTCCAGGGCGGGCGCAAAGCCATGCCCCTGATTACCACCTCTCGATCGGGGGCAAAATCAGTGTATCAGGAAGTCCAAGAGTTGTCAATAGCCGCAAGCGATTCCGTGATTCTTGACAGGCCCCATGCCTGGTGTTAGAATCCCGCGACTTGCCCTCGTAGCTCAATGGACAGAGCGCCTGGCTTCGAACCAGTAGGTTGGGGGTTCGAGTCCCTCCGGGGGTACTGGAGCCGATGAACGTTGGAGCACCTTCGCGCTCCAACGTTCTTTGTTTGCGAGGGCGTACGCAGCGATGACAGCGCCTGCACCGCCAGGCGGATGTAATGATCATGCCAGCCGACGAACGACTGCCGCTGAGTGAACGCGAAACCGAGATTTTGAGCCTGGTTGCCACCGGTAAGACCAATCAGGAGATCGCGCGCGTCCTGGTGATCAGCCCCAACACGGTCAAAGTTCACCTGCGCAATATCTTCGAGAAACTGAATGTACAAAGCCGCACCGAAGCCACGTTGGTTGCCATTCGCAGCGGTTTGGTGCAGGTTGGCCAGCTCAGCCTGGCCTCAACCGATTCACCGACCGCCCGCGTCGAAGAAGCGGCGATAGCAGACAGTGTCTCGATTGAGGCGCCCACGCCGCTGAAGCCCGCGCTGACGGCATGGCGGCCCGACCTGGCGCCCAGGCAGCCGATCAAGCGCTGGCAGCGCATCTACCTGGTCGTCAGCGTGCTGGTGTTGATGCTGGCCCTGCTTTTTCCCTGGATGCGCTCAGTAGCGGGACGCAGTCAAGCGGCCAGCCAGAGCCTGCTCAGCGATGCAGAGATGCCCCAGGCTGGCTTGCCCGCCCGTCAGGATGCCACGCGGTGGCGAGTGCGAGCTGCGCTGCCGGGTCCGCGTGCGCGCCATGCCCAGGTGGCTTTCCGCGGTCAGGTCTATGCCATCGGCGGCGAGACGCCCACCGGCCTCACTGATTCGGTGGACGTTTACAACCCGGAGCGAAATGACTGGCAGCCCCGCACCAATTTGCCTCGGCCGCTCTCCAACGTGCAAGCGGTTGTGCTGAAGAACCTGGTCTATGTGCCCGGCGGCACGACGACCGGCGGCGCGCTTAGCGCCGAAGTCCTCAGTTACGATCCGGTGGCTGATTCTTGGGGTCAAGCGCCTGCGCTGCCCGCGCCGCGCGCAGCCTATGCCTTGACCGCCTCTGATTCGATGATTTTCTTGCTTGGTGGCTGGGATGGAACGCAAATCACGACGACTGTTTCGATCTACGATCCGGCCGCGCGCCGCTGGCGTGACGGCCCCTCTCTGCCAGAACCGCGCGCGTTGGCCGGCGCGGCCATCCTCAACGGCCGTTTGTTCCTCGTTGGCGGCTTCGACGGCGCACAGCCGCAGCCGACGGTCTTTACCCTGGCGCTGAATTCGGCCGGCGATGCAGCCGATGGCGGGTGGGAGGTCGGCGCGCCGCTCAGCAGCCCGCGCAGCGGCTTGGGTGTGATCGTGGAGAGCGGCGCACTCTATGCTTTTGGCGGCGGCGCCAATCCGGCGGTGGATTTCCACGAACGGTTCGATCCTTTCACCCAAACCTGGTCCAGCATCGTCTCACCCTGGCGAGGCGAATGGCGCGGGGTGGGGGTGTCGGCCGTTTCCCCGATGATCTACGTCGTTGGCGGCTGGAGCGGAGACTACGCCGAAGTCAACGAACAGTACCAGGCGGGGTTCCGCACTTTCTTGCCCAGCAGCCCGCGCTGAGTCGGGCGCGCCGCGGCGGCGCACTGGCGCACGGATGAGCCTCCCTCAAGTCAGGCATCCATGCCAGAGGCGCCGCGGTGAACGAAAACAGGCAATCCGCGGCTTACGTTGGGGTTAGTCAGCCAAAAGCCCAGGGCATCCTAGCGATACCCTTCTGCCTGTAGGTTGAACAAGCGCGCGTACGCGCCGTCCACCTGGATTAATTCGGCATGACTGCCCAACTCGATAATTTTGCCGGCTGACAGCACGACGATGCGGTCTGCCATGCGCACGGTGGAGAAACGATGCGAGATCAGCACCGCAATGCGGCCTTCCATCAACTCGCCGAAGCGTCGAAACACCTCGTACTCGGCTTCTGCGTCCAGGGCTGACGTCGGCTCATCCAACACCAACACTTCGGCTTTACGCATGAACGCGCGCGCCAGCGCGATTTTTTGCCACTGCCCGCCCGACAGCTCCTGGCCTTTCTCCCAACGCCGCCCTAGCATCGTGTCATAGCCCTGGGGCAGTTTCTCGATGATCGAACTGGCGCCGCCGCGATCGGCCGCGCCCTGAATGCGGCCGAGATCGTCGAGCGCATCCACCTGGCCGAAGCCGATGTTTTCCCGCACCGTAAACTGGTAGCGCACAAAATCCTGGAAGATGACGCCAAAACGCTGGTGCAGGCTGGTCAGGTCGTACGCACGCAGGTCTACACCGTCGAGCAGCACCTCTCCTTCGGTCGGATCGTACAGCCGCGTGAGCAGCTTGATCAGGGTCGTCTTGCCCGCGCCGTTGAGGCCCACGAGCGCGATCCGTTCGCCGGGATGGATGTGCAGGTTGATATCGCGCAGCACGTCGGTGTCAGAACCGGGATAGCGAAACGAGACGTGGCGAAACTCAATACCTTGACGAATGGGCGCGGGTGCAGTCAGCCCATCGGCCGGCGTTACGAGCAGCGGCTGCAGCTTGAGATACGCCATCAGATTGTCCAGAAAGAGGTTGCTTTCGTAGAGGCGATTCAGGCTGTCGAGCAGGCCGCGGATCGAGCTTTGGGATTGGCGGAAGATTCCCAGGAACATGGTCATGTCGCCCAGGGTAATCAGACCGGCGACCGTGCGCAGGACGATCCACGCATAGCTCCCGTAATAGGCCAGGTTTGACAACAGACCCCAACCCAACCCTGCCAGCGTGCGCCTTTCGGCAATGGCGCGATCTTCCAGGTAGAACTGGGTGAAAAGTTCCTGGTAACGCCTCAGCAGCGGCTGGCCCAGCCCAAACAGCTTGACCTCCTTGATGGTGTCATTGCCTGTCAGCAGCATTTCCAGGTAATTGAGCAGGCGCGCTTCGGGCGCGCGGCGACTGATGGCGCGAAAGGCTCGCTCCGCGTATTGCGATTGGGAGAGAAAGGCAGGAATGGCCGACACGAAGACGATGACCGCCAGCCACGGGCTGAAACGCACGATCAAGACGACCAGGGAGATCAGAGTGATGACCTGTTGGACCATCTGCAGCGATGAGTTGACGATGTTGAGCGCGCTGGTGTCGGCCTGGCGGCGTGCATTTTGCAGCATGTCGTAGAAGATCGGATCTTCGAAGAACTGCAGATCCAGGCTGATGGCCTTGAGGATAATCAGGCTGTTGACATGATTGGTGAGCTGCGACTGCAGGATGCGGTCGAGAAGGCTACGCATCTGGCTCGCAGTCGAGCTGATCAGCAGCAGCACGAATTCCAGCGCCAGGTAAGGCAGGACGAAGCGCAGGCCGGCGACTGGTTCCATGCCCTGGCGTGTGGCGCTGACGATGGCGTCAATGATCAGCTTGCCCACCCACGCCTGCGCGGCCGGCAGCAGCGCGGCCACCAACATCAGCCCGATTCCCGCCAGGGCTGCACGGCGGCTGGCCGCCCACACCAGGCGAAACGCTTCCGGCGTATTGCGCAGCGCTTGCCAGAACTCGCGCACCTGGTTGCGCCAGCGGGTGATCAGCGAAGCCGCCGGCCGGCTAGACGCAGTCCCATTCGATGAATTCAATGCTACACTCCGAGCGGCCGAGTGGGCATGTTACAGCCCTGGCGCGGCCAGGATGCGGATTTTTTCCACGGACTCGCGCCAGGAAATCTCTGAGAGGCCCATCTTGAGGCGCAGGCGTTCGGGCGGCATGCCGGTGCGGTAATCGCGCACCGCGGCTGTCCAACGCAGGCTTTCGAACGAGACGCTCTTGGTCAGCCCGGCCGCTTTGGCGGTGTCGCCCAGGACGTACTCCAGGTTGCGCGGCGTGCATTCAAAGAGAAAAACTTTGGGCTGGTATTCACGCAAATACTGCTGCACGGCCGGGGCCAGTTTGGGGCTGAGGCCGAGTTTGCGTTCCTTGTCGCGGTAACGGGGATCTTCATAGCGCACATAAACGGCCGGGCCGAGGGGATCGGACATATCCAGGTGTTCCAGCTTGATGCGCATGGCTTCGCCTTTTTTCATCGCAGTTTGCAGCACCAGATTGATGAGGAGGTAGGGTCGCGCATCCGGCTTGTGGCGCCGCCAGATCAGGTCCTGACTGGTTTGCACCATCTGTTTGACCTCGTTATCGTACAGAATCACCGGCAGCGGGGTGCTGATGGGCAGGTGGATAATGGGCGCGGCCGGATCGCTGGCGATGATCTCGGTGGCCGCTAACCAGGCAAAGAAAACCTTGAGCGTTGTCAGGCGCCGCGCGTAGCTTTTGGAACTGCACGGCACCTTGCGCTCATGCTCCAGCCAGTACAGGAACTGCTGCAAGGACTCGGTGCCCAGGCTGCTGAGCGACCGGTTGGCGCCCACGTGACGTCCGAGCAAACGCAAGTCGCTCTGAAAGGCCTTGACGGTGTTGTCGGCAAATCCCTGGCGCACCATGTAGGGGTAGAAGGCGGTGATCGCGGCGGCCAGGGACGATTGCGCGTTCAGCGCCGGGATGGAGACAAGCGGCGCGACCGGGGCGATTTGCGCCTCTGGCGTGAAGAGACTTGGCTGCATGGCATCGGCCTCTACATCTGGCATCTGCGGCCTCCTGACGTGACGATTGTTTCGTGTAGTTTAATCCAATGTCATTCTAGCCCATTCGTTGCGATTTGTCAACCCCTTGCAAAAATCGTTTAGGATGGCAGCAGGCTGAAATCTTGCAGGCTGGAACCGCCGATGAACTCGCGCAGCAGCGAATTGTCGGGCACCAGGTCGAGCGCACACGGCTCAAACCACTGCAAGAAGGCCAGAAGGCGGCGCGCCTCGATGTATTCCAAACTGTCATTCTCAATCTGCAGCAGCAGCGGCTCGACGAATGGCTTCAGCACCGCCAGTTCATAGACGAGCGCGGAATTGAACATCTCATCGGCGTTTTCTTGATAGGGGAAAATATACGCGGTCTCGCCGCTGCGCACACTCTCCCAGCGCTGAATCGTTGCCTGCGCCGTGTACCCGCGGTACTGCGCATCGCGTACGATGCGGCGCAGCAGGCGCGTGTCCGTGGTGGGGATGCGGTTGTGGTCATCCAGGTTGAGCTGCGTCAGGGCCGACACATAAATGCGATAGATGCATTCTGGTGGGATGTCCGGCACCAGGTTCGGATTCAAGCCGTGAATGCCTTCGGCCAGAATGACCGTATCGTCGCGCAGGCGCACGGTGCTGCCTGTTTCACGCTGGCCCACGCGGAAATTGTAGCGCGGCAAGGCTACCTCGCGTCCGGCCATCAGGTCGAGCAAGTGCGTATTGAGCAGGGGGCGGTCGAGAGCGTCCAGGGCTTCGAAATCGTAGTTGCCCTGCGCGTCGCGCGGCGTCAAGCTGCGCTCCAAAAAGTAATTGTCCATCTCCAGCGCAAAGGGCCGCATCCCGTGCGCCAGCAGCTGCACCACCAGGCGCTTGGCAAAGGTGGTCTTGCCAGAGGAGGACGGCCCGGCGATCAAAATCAAACGCACCTGGCCGCGGCGTTCGGCAATCTCGTGCGCAATGTGCGCGATGCGTTGTTCGTGCAGCGCCTCATTGACCAGAACCACCTCCTGCATGCGACCATCCTTGATCGCGTCGTTCAGCGAACCGACATCCTCGATCTTCATGATCTCCATCCAGTCGCGGTGCTGATGGAAGACGTCCGCCAGTCTGGGAAAATCCTGGTACGCCGGTAGGTGATAGGGCGCGCGACGCCGCGGAAAGCGCATGAGGAAGCCTGGCGGGTAATGCTCGACGGTGAACAAGTGCAGATAACCGGTGGAAGGGAGCATGTAGCCAAAGAAATAATCCACCACGCCTCGCAGCTCGTACACCGGCAGGTAGTCCTTGCGCCGGTATTTCAGCAGGTTGACCTTGTCCAGGTCCTTTTGCTGCGCAAAGAGGGCCACCGCCTCCGCCACCGGCACATTGCGCTTTGTGATCGGGACATCAGCCGCGGCAATCTCGTGCATGCGCTGATCGAGCTGCGCCACCTCGTCTGCGCCCAGGGGCGGACGTCCCATGATCTCACAAAAGAGGCCGCCCATCGTCAGCGAGTGATCCACAAGCACGCGTGCCTCCGGGAACAGCTCATGCGCAGCGACGACCAGCAAGAAGGCTAATGAGCGTTGGTAGATGCGCATGCCGTCGCTGTCTGACATCGTCACCGGGCGCACATGAATGTCTTCGCTCACCACATAGGTTAATTCGGACAGATGTCCGTCTACCAGAGCCGCCATCACCGGCGCCTGGTCTGCAGACCAGGCTTGCTGGATGAAAGTTTCCAGCAGCATGCCTGTTGGCCCTTCGAAGATGCGGCCGTCAGGGAGTCGCATCTGCACCGTGCTGCGGGGTTGCGCGGGGACAATCGTTTTACTCGTGTTCCGCTTCGTGTGTCCTGTCATGCTGTGCGCCTTGTGGTTTCTCCTGTTGGGAATGTGGTCAAGCGAGACCACTTTACCGCAAGTGATGGGATTGTCAAGAAGCTGGCCGTGCATGACGGGCGGAGTTTGACAGTCAATCAGGCTTACCGCCGCAGGCCGCACCGGGGGCGGCATATGTGCTATGACGGGCGGAGTTTGACAGCCGATCAGGCCTACCCTATAATGTACATAATGTCTTATAGACAGAATGCTTTCGCGTGGAGACCTGTCACATGAGCACAGAAACAATTACGGTTGTACAGGCGCGCAGTGATTTCTCAAACTTGCTGGCGCAGGCCGAACTGCTCGACAGGCGCTTTGTGATCGCTCGGCATGGCAAGCCCAAGGCCGCGCTGGTCAGTGTAAAGGATCTGGCCCGGTTGGAAGCGTTAGAAAGCGCCGCGGCCGCGTCTTCCCCCGAGCGTGAGCAGGCGGTCCAGGCGCTGCAGATGGCTGGCCTGTTGGCTCCCGTAGGCGCCGACCTGGCGAGCCGCTACACGCGCCTGGCGTCGGAGCAGCGTGAAGCGATGCGCCAGGAACTAGCACAGCGCCGCTTCGACCCACCCCTCAGCGAGCAGATCATCGAGGAGCGCGGGGAGGCATGAGCGACGATGCCAGCCTACTACCTGGACAGCAGCGCGCTAGTCAAACGCTACGTGACTGAAACCGGCAGCGCGTGGGTGCAGACGCTCTGCGGGGATGCCGCCAACGCACTCTTTATCTCCGAGTTGGCGTTGGTGGAGGTCGGCAGCGCCTACGCGCGGCGCTGTCATCGGGGTGAGATCACCGATGAACAACGCCGCAATTATCTTGACGTCTTTATCTATGATTGCACTGAGACCTATCATCTGATCCCGGCCGCGCGGTCTCTCATCGAGCGCGGCCTTGATCTGACGCAACGGCGCCACTTGCGCGCTTACGACGCCATGCAGCTTGCCAGCGCGCTGGCGGCCCACGCGGTGCTGACCCTGGCCGGTTTGCCTGGGCTCACCTTCGTGTCGGCCGACGATGGCTTGCTCCATGCGGCCAGCGCCGAGGGGTTGATGACTGAGAACCCCAATGTCTCCATCCCCTGAATCTCT
>CAZEPA010000103.1:0-3033 GCA_964513955.1 uncultured Anaerolineae bacterium
AGCCATTGTTTCGTGCGTCATCTGTTCGTTGAACGCATTGAGTTTTTCTGGCCGGTTGAGGACGATAGTCGCCACCGCGCCCGTCACTTGGTAGTGGATAGTCTCGACCATGGTGTTCTTTCTCTCTGCCGGTTCACATGTCCCGGCGGGGTGGAGCCGGGCGTTCTTTCGTTACATCCAGTTGATAATAGCGCCCCCCATAGAAAAGGATGGGGGAATGCGGCGGCGCGCCTTGATGCAGCGCGACCACACGGCCAATCACGATCCAATGGTCGCCGCCTTCCAGGATTTCATATTTCACACAGGCGATGGCGGCCAGCGCATCATCGAGCCGCGTGGCGCCCATCTGCGGCTGTTCGTCCCAGCGCGCCAGCTGGAACGGCGGCGGTTCGGGCTGTTTCCATCCACCGGCGAAATAGGTGGAGAGCGGCTCTTGGTCGGCGCGCAAGATATTGACAGTGAAGGTGGGGGTGGTTTGGAGCAAGCCGGCCATGTGAGCCTTTTTTCCCACAGAGACCAGCAGCAGCATGGGGTCCAATGACAGCGAGGCGACCGCGTTGGCGGTCATGCCATGTACTTCCCCATTGACCTCGGTGGTTACCACGGTGACGCCCGTGGCAAACAGGCCAATAGTGTTGCGATAGGCGCGGGGATCAAGGATCATAGATGATTCAGTCATAGGTCTTTCACAAACGACGCTTTGCGTTGAATCGGTGAGGCGCCACAGCCTCTATGTTTTGAGGCTATTTTACCAGACCCACGCCCGAACGCTAGAACCAGGCCTGTCCTGGTCCATGGACTTAATCTGCGTCATTCTGCGTTCATCTGCGTCCTACTCCAGAACCGCGTGAACGGATGCCAATCACGTTCGTGGATAGCCTGCGTTGCCGTCACAGGCGGCGCTATGGTATACTTTCGGGGCCTGGGGCGACGGCTCTGAGATTCTAATCTGGGATGAGGAAGGCAGCGTGAGTAAACGCGAGTTCAAGCTCCAAAATGAATACCATTTCAATCGCCGCGGGCCGGTGCGCTGGATCATGTCGCATCAACTGCGCTATGTCTGGTTTCCCTTGCTGGCGATTGCGTCTGCGACGCTCAACAACTTCTTCTACAGCAGTATTCAGGTGTATGTGGGGCGCGGCTTCGATGTGATCACCACGCCAGGCTGGCAGATGCCGGCGCTTTTCGCGTTGGCGCTGATCGTGGCCGGCTGTGCGTTCGGTCAAGGTTTGACCGGCCTCACGCGCAACTACGCCGTGGAGTTCCTGGCGCAGCGCGTGGAGCGCGACGCGCGCGACGAGCTGTATGTCAGCCTGCTGGGCAAGAGCCAGACCTTCCACGGTCGTCAGCGCATCGGCGATGTGATGGCGCGCGCCACGAACGACGTGCACACCCTCAACCTGATGTTCAGCCCCGGCGTCATGCTCCTCACCGATTCGGCCATGGCGGTGATTGTGCCCATCGTTCTGATTGCCCGTCTGCGCACGGAGCTCCTGCTCGTCCCGGGCCTATTCTTGCTGGCGTTGGCGATCACCATCTATGATTACAACCGCCGGCTCAGCCCAGTCAGCCTGGCCATGCGCGACCAGTTTGGCACGCTCAACGCCGGGCTGACCGAGGCCATCACCGGCATCGAAGTGGTCAAGGCCAACGTACAGGAGCGTTTCGAGTGGGAGAAATTCACGCACAACGCGCGCGCCTATCGCGACTATTTCGTGCGCCAGGGCGAAATTCAGGCCCGCTACCTGCCGATGCTCATGTTCAGCCTGGGCTGGGCGGGGGCATTCTTCCACGGCATGCTGCTCTGGCGCGCAGGCGCGATCACGCTGGGCCAGGCGCTTGGCTTCATTGGCCTTTTCAGCACCCTGCGCTTTCCCACCTTCATCTCGATCTTCAGCTTTAACCTGGTGCAGCTCGGCATTGCCAGCGCGCGGCGCATCCTGTCCATGATCAACACTGAAACCGACCTGGACGAAAATGTCAACGGGGTGGCGCAGCCGATTCGCGGCGAAGTAGTCTTTGAGAATGTCAGTTTCGGCTATGACGGGCAGCGTGTGTTGAACAACATCAGCTTCGTAGCCCGGCCAGGCGAGACGGTCGCCATCGTCGGTCAGACCGGCTCGGGCAAGACCACCCTGACACGTCTGATCAATCGTATTTTCGATGCCGACCGCGGCCGCGTGCTTGTAGATGGCGTGGACGTGCGCGACTGGAGTTTGGAGGCGCTGCGCTCGCAGATTTCAACCATCGAGCAGGACATCTTTCTCTTCTCACGCACGCTGGCCGAGAACATCGCGTTCGGGGTTGCCGACGCGGGCCAGGAGGCCATCGAACAAGCTGCGCAGGAGGCCCAGGCGCACGATTTCATCCTGAGCTTCAGCCAGGGTTACGCCACCGAAGTAGGCGAACGCGGCGTCACCCTATCCGGCGGCCAACGCCAGCGCATCGCGATTGCGCGCGCCTTCTTGACCAATCCGCGCATCCTGATCTTGGATGACAGCACCAGTGCGATTGACAGCGCGACAGAAGACCAGATTCAGCAGGCCATGCGCCGCATCAGTCGGCAACGCACCACGTTCCTCATCACGCATCGCCTGAGCCAGATTCGTTGGGCCGACCGCATCCTGGTTCTGCGCCGCGGTGAGTTGGTGGACCAGGGCACGCATGAGGATCTGCTGGCGCGCAGCGCGGACTACCGGCGGATCTTCGCCAGGTACGAGTGATTCATTTGTTGGAAATCAATCAGAAAGGGGGACAGGACATGACCGTCAAACGCTCAGGACGAACGCCAGAGAGCGCGCGCGCGATGCAAGAGCTTGCCGCCTTCTTGGAGAACTACGGCGAAGTGGCCGAATTGGATGAAAACATTCTGCGCGTGGATGGCCGCGAAACCTTACTGGTTGCTTTTAGCTCCCAAAACTATTATGACCAAAAAGGCTATTACTGGTTTTCGCTGGCAAAGACGAAGTATGCCCGGCTGCATGAAGAGAATCAGAATCACGCATGGGTCGTGCTCGTTTGCGGTACTCGAGG
>CAZEPA010000103.1:3060-10392 GCA_964513955.1 uncultured Anaerolineae bacterium
CATACCCTTTGGACAAGTCAAGTCGTTGTTGAGCCAAATGCCGCCCAATCGCCGCGACGGGCGGTGGGATCTTTACATTCGATTTGAAGGCGACCAGCCCTTCTTTGGGGTCACCCACATCACGAATGACCTGGATGCCACCAGTTTCTGGCAGCATTTCGAGCAAATCTGGACGCAGCCCTCTGTCGAAGAGTTCTACGTTGATGAGGCGCTCTACATCCCCGACAGCCTACCCGCGGCTGACCGGCGCACCGGCCAGGTGGTGCGCGCGGTGCGTGACACCAATCAAAGTCGTTTGGTTAAGAGCCTTTACGACTACAAATGCCAGGTGTGCGAATGGACAGCGTACTCGGTGCGCTTGCGCCATCATTACTACTGCGAAGCGCACCACGTACAACCGCTCGGTAGATACGGTGGCCCCGATCACATCAGTAACATTCTGGCGCTGTGTCCCAACCATCATTGCATGATGGACCTGGGCATTCTGGCGATTGAGCCTTCTACGCTTGAAGTGATGGCTTCATCGGAGCTTGAACCGAGCCGGGGCCGCAAATTGCTGCTCCATCGCGATCATGGTTTGAACCAGAAGTATCTCCTGTTTCACCTGAGCACAATCTATGCAGGCGAATCAGCACGCCATGAGTTGCCTTTGACGCTGTCGCCCATTTCAATTTGACTCTTGGTCGCTCAATAGATTGATTTAAGGCAACCAGCTGCGAGACATCTCCGATTTGCCGAAAGAAGCTAGACTATGGGTTTCATTCTTGACGGCCTCGACAGCGAGGCATACGACCGCAACTATACCGATCGCGAGCTGATTCGCCGCATTGCCAGTTATTTCCGCCCGTATGCGCGGGCCATGCTGTTGATTGCCGCGGCCATTACGCTCAACTCGGCCGCGGGCAGCGGCGGGCCGATCATCATTGCCCGCGCGATTGACGGCCTGGCGCGCCAGTTCTCCCACGAAAAACTGCTGCTCTTTACCGCCGGCATCCTCTTGCTGGGGGTGACCGCGTGGACTTTCAATTACATTCAGCAACTCTTCTCCGCGCGTGTCGTGGGCAACGTGGTGCTCAAGCTGCGTCAGGATGTCTTCGACGCCACCATTCAGCACGATATGTCATTCTATGACGAACATCCGTCAGGCAAGGTGGTCAGCCGCGTCACGTCGGACACCCAAGATTTCTCCGAAGTGGTCACGCTGACGACCAACCTGATCAGCCAGGTGCTCGTGGTGCTGTTTTTGGCCGTCTGGCTGCTGCGGATTGACCGCTGGCTGACGCTCCTGCTGTTCGGTATGGCGCCCGCGGCCGCGATCATCGCGCTCAGCTTTCGTCGGATTGCGCGCACGGTGACGCAGCGGGCGCGCCGCGTGACAGCCACCATCAATGCGCAGATTCAGGAATCCATCAGCGGCATCATGGTCGCCAAGAGCTTTCGCCAGGAGCCGGCCCTGTACGCGACCTTCAGTGCGAACAATCGCCAGGCCTACCAGGTGGGTGTACGCCGCGGCCTCACGCTTAACACGATCTTCCCGATCATGGGTATCTCCTCCGGCTTGGGCGTGGCGCTCCTTTTCTACCTGGGCGGCCAGGCCACGCGCGACGGCGCGGTCAGCCCAGGCAACTGGTATCTGTTCATGCAAGCAGTTGGCTTCTTCTGGTGGCCTTTAATCAACATCGCCTCATTTTGGAGCCAGTTTCAGGATGGCCTTTCCGCGGCCGAGCGCGTCTTTGCCCTGATTGACGCCGCGCCCAAGGTGGTGCAGACAGCCGCCGAGCCGGTGACCCAGGTCGCCGGGCAGATCGAGTTTCGCGACGTGCGCTTCACCTACACAGGCACAGAAACCGTACTGCCCGCTTTCTCGCTGACCATTCGCCCGCGCGAGACAGTCGCCCTGGTGGGGCACACCGGCGCAGGCAAGAGCAGCATCGCCAAGCTGATCACGCGTTTCTATGAATTCCAGGGCGGTCAGCTGCTGGTGGATGATCGCGATATCCGACATTTCGACCTGGGAAGCTACCGCAGGCACATCGGCCTGGTGCCGCAGGACCCGTTCTTGTTCTCAGGCACCGTAGGCGACAATATCCGCTACAGTCGCCCCACCGCCTCCGATGACGAGATCAAGCAGGCGGCGATGGGGATCAGCCATGGCGATTGGCTCAATGACCTGCCCTATGGCTTGAACACCGACGTAGGCGAGCGCGGCGCCAACCTGTCCATGGGTCAACGCCAGTTAGTGGCCCTGGCGCGGGTTCTGCTCAAAAATCCCGCCATTTTCATCCTGGACGAAGCCACGGCCAGCGTGGACCCGTTCACCGAGGCGCAGATTCAAGAGGGCCTGGAAACGATCATGGCCGATCGCACCGCCATCGTGATTGCGCACCGCCTCTCCACCGTTAAATTTGCCGATCGCATCATCGTCATGCGCCAGGGTGAAATTATCGAAGAGGGGCGCCACGACGATCTCTTGCGGCGCGGCGGGCATTACGCGGAGCTCTACAACACCTACTTTCGCCATCAGTCGTTGGCCTACATCGAGCAATTTGCCGCTGAACAGCTGGCGGCACGGCCCGATGGCCATGACCAGGCTGCGCAAGAGCCTTACCATGAGGCCCGCATAACAGCCACATAACAAAGCTTGGCCTGTCTGCCTTCGTCATTTTCATCGTCATCTTCGGGCGCGAAACTAGAGCTGTGATCAGCAATGAATCACAGCCTCCCGAACTAAAGCGCTTGATGGTTGTTGGAAGCACCCCGCAGATTGGCTGGTGACAAGCGCCAGCTCTGATCTCCCGTCATGTTATGCATCGCACAAGCAAGAGGCGGCCTCACCATGAGACCGCCTCTTGTCTTTGCGTCATAGATGCAGCTCAGGCCCGGCGCAGTTTGCGGTAAGTCACGCGGTGGGGACGTTCGGCGGCCGCGCCGAGGCGTTTGCGGCGGTCGGCTTCGTAGTCGCTGTAATTGCCAGGGTACCAGTAGACCTGACTGTCGCCTTCAAAAGCCAGGATGTGCGTTGCCACACGATCGAGGAACCAGCGATCGTGCGAAATGACCAACACCGAGCCGCCAAAGCCCTCGATGGCATCTTCCAGCGCGCGCAGGGTGTTCACATCCAGATCATTGCTGGGTTCGTCCAGCAGAATCACATTGGCGCCCGATTTCAACAACGTCGCCAGGTGCACGCGGTTGCGTTCGCCGCCAGACAGCGCGCCCACCTTCTTCTGCTGGTCGCTGCCGCTGAAACCGAAGCGGGCGCAGTAGGCGCGTGAATTCATGGCGCGGTCGCCAAGCTGGATAGTGTCCTGTCCGCCGCTCAACTCTTCCCACACGCTTTTCTCGGGGTCGAGGTTTTCACGTGTTTGATCCACATAGGCCAGCTTGACCGACGCGCCGACGGTCAGCGTGCCTGCGTCCAGGGTTTCCTGCCCCACGATGGCGCGGAAGAGGGTAGTTTTGCCCGCGCCGTTGGGGCCGATAATGCCCACAACCGCGCCCGGCGGCGCATCGAAGCTCAGATTCTCGAACAGCAGACGCTCGCCATAGCCTTTGGTGCCATTCTCCGCGCGGATGACCACGTCGCCGAGGCGCGGGCCGGGCGGGATGTAGATCTCGCGCTCCTCGCGCGCGCGCTCCGGATCTTGGGTGAGCAGCTCCTGGTAGCGATTGACGCGCGCCTTGGCTTTGGCCTGGCGCGCCTTGGGCGACATGTGCAGCCATTCCAGCTCGCGCTGCAAGGTCTTCTGCCGTTGCGACGCGGTCTTTTCCTCCTGCGCCAGGCGCTGCTGCTTCTGCTCCAGCCAGGAGGAATAGTTGCCCTTCCAGGGGATGCCATACCCGCGATCCAACTCCAGGATCCAGCCGGCCACATTGTCCAGGAAGTAGCGATCATGCGTGACCGCAATCACCGTGCCGGGGTACTGCTGCAGGTGCTTCTCCAACCAGGCCACCGATTCCGCGTCCAGGTGATTGGTCGGCTCATCGAGCAAGAGGATGTCTGGCGCCTGCAGGAGCAGCCGGCACAGCCCGACCCGCCGCCGTTCACCGCCGGAAAGGACATGGACCGGCGTTTCTCCCGGCGGACAGCGCAAGGCATCCATCGCCAACTCCAGGCGGCTGTCCAGGTCCCACGCATTCATGGCGTCCAACTTGTCTTGCACCTCGGCCTGGCGCTGCAGCAGGGCGTCCATCTCATCCGCGGTCAGGTCATCCGCAAAGCGGCCGTTGATCTCATCGAATTCGCGCAGGGCATCCACGACCGGCTGGACGCCTTCTTCCACGATCTGGCGTACGGTTTTCGTGTTGTCGAGCTGCGGCTCCTGCTCCAGGAAGCCCACACGATAGCCAGGCGACAGCACTGTCTGCCCAACGTATTCCTGCTCCACGCCCGCCATGATGCGCAGGAGCGTGCTCTTGCCGGAGCCATTGAGGCCGATGACGCCGATCTTGGCGCCATAGAAATAGCCCAGGCTGATATCGCGCAGGACTTGTTTGTTCGGCGGGTAGACTCTCCCGACGCCGACCATGGAATAAATTACTTTATTAGTCATAACCCTCACGAACGCTTGGTGCATTTACTAACCGGGCAATCTCATCCAATAAGGCCGCGAGATCCATCGGCTTCGCCGGTTCAACGCTTTCAGCCGTATGGCAGTGATCTGGAAAACCGCTCAACTCTGGATGATGAGGTGAATTATCCCAGCGGCGACGCAGAACGGTTTGCGAGTGATCCATCCACTGATAGCGATAATCGTCAATAGCCGTTCGATCGTTAACCACGGAGAGGTGCAATGCCACTTCCAAGAAATCCCCATTCACAAGAATGCAACGTGCACGAAGATAGCCGTCAAAACGGTTGACTTTGCGTTTGACAAGAGCAACGGATATCACCAATGGATGAGCAAGAAGGGCCACGTACTCGTTATCAAGGCGTGTCTCGATAAACATGAATGACTAGCTTAACCCGTTCTTCATGAGGCTTAATGCTGAAGCCAGTCGAGAATGCATCTTGTAGATCACATTCCACTCGAAGACATCGAGATCGTCGCCCGCGTCTCCAGCCTGATACCTGGCCGCAAGCTGCTGCGATGACATGCCAAACCGCTGTTCGTAGCCCGCTAACTCGCTTTCCAATTCGTTGAGTTGGGCTTCATCTCTTTGTATCTGCCGCTCCAGTAGTTTGCGCACGGTCAGATCAATAACCTCGTCCTGATAACCCTGCTCGTAGAGGTTTTGGAGGGTGCGCAAGTATTGCAGTGTCTGCACAGATTGTTCTACCGCCATGGTTGGCATTCTGCTCTCCTCGTTGGGCAGCACATGAAATGCTGCCCAAACCGATCATTTCAGTCTCGCATCGCTGTTCTCGCCCGCTTGGTGCTCCATGCTTGCCAATCGGATCCAACGCGAGACTATTTTGGCCCGCCGCTGCCTTGCTTGGCCACAGCATCGGCCGCCTTCTTGGCCGCTTCGGCGTCGCCCAGGTAGTAGTGGGTGATCGGCTTCAGATTGTCGTCCAGCTCGTAGACAAGTGGGAAGCCGGTCGGAATGTTCAACTCGGTGATCACATCATCGGGCACGTCGTCCAGGTACTTGACCAGCGCGCGCAGGCTGTTGCCGTGCGCAGCGACGAGGACGCGCTGACCGCTCTTCACGGCGGGCGCGATCGTCCCATGCCAATAGGGCAGCACGCGATCGAGCGTCAGCTTGAGCGATTCGGTGGCCGGAATGTCGGCTGCGGGCAAGCCGGCATAGCGCGGGTCAAATCCGGGATAACGCGGGTCGGTCAATTCCAGCGGCGGCGGCGGCACGTCATAGCTGCGCCGCCAGACCTTAACCTGCGCGTCGCCGTATTGGGCGGCCATTTCGGCCTTGTTGAGTCCCTGCAGCGCGCCGTAGTGGCGTTCGTTCAAGCGCCAGGAACGATAGACCGGAATCCACATCAGGTCCATTTCATCTAAGGTGATCCAGAGGGTGCGAATGGCGCGCTTGAGCACCGAGGTGTAGGCGACGTCAAACACGTAGCCATCGCTGTGCAGCACTTTGCCTGCGTTGTGTGCTTCGTGCAGCCCTTGTTCCGACAGGTCCACATCGGTCCAGCCGGTAAAACGATTCTCCAAGTTCCAGGTGCTTTGCCCATGTCGTAGCAAAACGATCTTGGTCGTCACGATTTGACTCCTTCTTTGGTTCACGTGCGCAAGGCGTTCCCGGCGCGACCGGATGCCCGCCGTCCTGACGCCGATTGACGCTGTCATTATCGCATAGCTCCCCGTTTTTTTCAAGGCAGGTGCAGATACCCCATCGTCTTGAACCAGGCCAGCGCATCGCCAATCGTCTGCTCCAGCGGACGCGGGGCCAGGCCCAGCTCGCGCACGGCTTTGGCGTTGTTGAACGGCTGCCACAGGCGCATCGTGCGCAGATGACCCAGTCCGCGGATCGGCAGCACCTGCCCAACGGCGATGACGGCGTCCAGCACGCGGGGCGAGAGTCGGAAGCGCGGCGGGGCCGCGTGCGCCAGGCGCGCGGTCAACGCCAGGCCGTCCAGCAGGGTGACATTATGCCCGCCCAGCAGGTAGCGTTCGCCCGACTGGCCCTGCTCCGCCGCCGCGACGTGCGCCAGGGCCACGTCGCGTGCATCCACGATGTTGAAGACGGCGTCCACATAGACCGGAATGCGGCCTTTGGCTGCCAGCAGCAAGATCTGGCTGACCGACAGGTGTACATCCCCCGGTCCAAACACGGCCGTGGGACAGAGCGCCACGACCGGCAAGCCAGACTGCAGCGCGGCGACTTCCATCGCCCATTTGGCTTCATGATACGCTTCCTGCGCGGAGCCAGGCAGATAAGGGTCGCGCTCATCGGCCAGGCGCCCCGGCTCGCCGGGCGGACCGATCGTGGTGAAGGAACTGGTGTAGACCAGGCGGCCCGCGCCAGCATCGGCAAACGCCTGCAAGACCGTGCGCATCTGGCCTTCCGCCGCCTTGACCTCCGCCGCCAGGCGACGCGCCCCGTGCGGATATGCGCCCGCCGCGTGGAACACCACGTCGCAGCCGGCCATGGCTGCGGTCAGACTGGCGCGGTCGGCCAGCTCGCCGGCCCGCCACTCCACCGGCACATCGCCAATTGCGCCTACGGCGCCGGGCCGCCGCTGTAAGGCGCGTACCTGCCAGCCGCGATCCAGCGCGGCGCGTGCAATGTGTCCACCGATGAAACCGGTGGCGCCGATGACCAGGCATGTGGTCATTGTCACCCTCCAGGCGTACAGGATCAGGCCTACGGGGTTGTCATACTGCAAAGGGCGCGGATTGTCAATTTGTGACTGCTCCGGCGCCC
>CAZEPA010000104.1:0-1869 GCA_964513955.1 uncultured Anaerolineae bacterium
GCTTGCGTTCAGCACCAGGCCGCCGCCGTTCGTCCCAGCCTGGTTGCTGCTCAGGCTATTGCCGCGCAGCACACCGCCGGCGGAGAGGAGAACAATGGCGCCGCCCAGGCTTGCCGCCTCGTTGTAGGCAATCGTGTTACGCTCCATCAACACCGTGGCCTGATCGTTGATAAAGACACCCCCGCCGTTAAGACCGCTCCGATTGTTGGTGATGGTGTTATCGCGAATAATCGGGCGCGAGCTTGAGGTCACATTGATGCCTCCGCCTAGTTCACCGCTTTGATTCAGGCGAATGATGTTGTTCGTAATCGAGGGTGCTGACATCAATTCGACATAAATGCCGCCGCCATCTTTGGCCTGGTTATTCTCGATCAAATTCTGACTGATCGTCGGATTCGATAGGTTGTAAACCTTGATCGCGCCGCTGTTGCCGGCGGTCATACTGGCCTGGTTGCCCGTAAATGTATTGCGCGAGATGTCGCCGCCCGAGCTGTACTGAATGGCGAGCGCGCCAGCGTCTACCGCGGCCCGGTTTGCGGTGAACAGGTTTTGGCTGACGATCACTTGCGCGCCCTGGTTGGCCGTCATACCGCCGCCAAAGCGTGTCGCCACATTGGCGCGGAACGTATTGCCTGTCACAGCCACGCTGGCTGCCTGCACAACCAAACCGCCGCCATCTACACTTTGATTGCCTTCGAACAGATTGTTCGCGATGGGCGAGGTAGCGGCAGAAAAGATCTTGACCGCGCCGCCGATGGCATTCGAGGCCTGAGTACGGTTGTTGCGAAAGGTGTTATCGTGAAACGCCGTACTGGACGCATCCTGGCTCACGACCGCGCCGCCGTGGCCCGCTAAGGCTACGTTGTTTTCAAAGGTGCTGAACTGCACCTCGCCCCCGCTGCGCTGGGCGAACACGGCGGCCCCGCCGTGCTGTGCGGCCTGATTACTGCTAAACAGAGTGTTACTGATCGCAGCGGTGGCCGTGACGGCGTAGATCCCGCCGCCATTTTGAGCCTGGTTGTTCGTTACCGTACTGCTGGTGACGGTGCCAAAGGTTTGCAGATCAAGAAAAACGGCGCCGCCGGTCGTTCCCGCCACATTGTTGCGCACGATGCTGTTCGTCATCACCACGCGGCCGCCGTTGACAACTGCGAGGCCGCCGCCGGTGCCGCTGGCCTGATTGCCTTCGATGATGACATTGTCCAGGGTCGGTGTGGCGCTCTGAATGAATACGCCTGCGCCAGAAGACGCGCGCCCATGGCGCAGCGTTAGATTGCGCACGACGGTGCTTGTCCCAATGGAGCTTTGCGTGGCACGCACCACGCTGTTACGCTGACCGCCGTCCACAATCGTCGTCGCGGCATTTTCGCCTTGCACAATCACACCCGCGCGTAATTGCAGGTTTTCATTGTAGGTGCCGACGCTCACGGCCACAATGTCGCCAGCCGAAGCGCTATTGATGGCGTCTTGAATGCGGGTGAAATTGCAGCCCGAGGCGCACACGGTGATGACGACGCCGCGCTCAAGCAAGGGCATGGCCCATACAGGCGTGGACGGTGCTAGGATTAGGCTGCAGAGCACGATAGTAATGACTATCTGCGACCATTTCGTGCAGGAACTAGATAACATGGACGGTCTCCTCGCGAGCAGTCAGCGACAACGCAGCAGTAATGCAACCTTGCCACACGAGAATGGGAGGTGGACATATTCTAGCACAAGCCGGCGCCTTCGTAAATCCTCCCTGATGCCCCGTGGGCGTTTCCATGTCGGGGTGATGCTCACGCAGGTGAGCTTGGCAGAGGTTGCAGCGATTGCAGTCGCGCGACCGGCTTCGACGTGAGCGGCTCGACCGAGACCTCGGCGAGCTCG
>CAZEPA010000104.1:1969-10368 GCA_964513955.1 uncultured Anaerolineae bacterium
CGAACGGCCCCCGTTTGAAATGCTCCACTCACTTCCTGAGGCTGGCCCGGCCACTTGGCTAACGCCCTTGCCACACCATGGGAAACCACTGGCGCGGCTGGCCGGTGAAGGGAAAATAGTGCACGCCCAAATCTACTAGGCCCCTATCGGGTACGCTATCGGTGCGGGTTGAAACCTCATTGAGGCCTATCTCCACCGCGGATTGCAAACCGGCGTCCACCAGGGGGCTATTGCGCGGCTGACCAGCCGCCTGCTGGCTCAAGTAATAGCGCCCCACGGGACCGCTGACATGCAGTGGATCCACCGCCAAGTCGGTGACGCCGCGTGGGATGCCGACATAATCCGCGTTGTTTTGCCACAGGTCGTTGCGCACCAGAACGGCCTGATTGCTGCCGTTCACGCCAATCCCAATCCGATGGCCGATAATCACGTTGCCGGAGATATCCACCCGACCTACGTTGACGAGCCACACCCCATCACCGGAGCCGCTGCTGCCATTTTCAACGATGGTGTTATTCGTCAGGCGCGGGTTGGCCCCCGACACCATCACGCCGGCGCCTTGGCTGCCTGCGCGATTGCCGTAGATTTCATTGCTGAGGATCGTAGGCGCGGCTCCGTTCTGCACCAACAAGGCGCCGCCCGTGCTGGCCGCGTTGTTGAACAGAAACCGATTCGCAAACACCATCGGGTTGCTGTGATTGATAGTCAGCGCGCCGCCGCCGCTGCGCGCCGTGTTGGCCGCAAATTGATTGCGGCTGATTTCCCCGTTGGTGTTGAGCAGCAGCATGGCCCCGCCCGCGCCGTTGGTCGCTTGGTTGCGTGTCACCTGGTTTCCGGTGAACCGCAGATTCGGACTGTCGGATACCGATACCCCGCCGCCCGCGCCTGCGGTGTTGAAACCAATGACGCTGTCTAGGATCTGCGGCTGCGAGCTGCCCTGGATGAGCAACCCCCCGCCGTAGGTGCCGCCCTGGTTCCAGCGGATGGCCTGATTGACAATCGTGGGATGGCTGCCAATCATCGCCATCCCGCCGCCGCCCTGCAGCGCCTGGTTGAACTCAATCTCATTACTGCGCATCTGCACCTGCGTCACGCTGCTCAAGAAGACGCCGCCGCCCATCATAGCCCTATTGTGAATAACTGCATTCCGCCGCACGTCGGCCGGGCTGTCTGCTTGCAGCACCAAGCCGCCCCCCAACAGTCCCGCCGTATTACCCTGAATCACGTTGTCGCTCACCTGGGGGTTGCTGGCATTGATCAGCACACCGCCGCCATTCGTGACTGCCTGGTTGTCCTGAATCTGATTGCCGCGCAAGGCGCCGCCAGCCGAAACAAACACGACCCCGCCGCCATTGCTGCTCGCCGCATTGCCGCTAATCGAGTTCTGGTCAATCGTCGGTTGAGATTCGTCATTGACAAAAATCCCGCCGCCATTAGAGGCCGCCGTGTTATCGTTGATGAGGTTAGCGCGCAAGACGGGCGAGGAATGGCTGTTGATCACTACACCGCCGCCGTAACGCGTGGCATGGTTGGCGCGGATGCTGTTTCCTTCGACGAGCGGCGCAGAAGACTCTTCGATGTAAACGCCGCCCCCGTCATAGGCTTCGTTGTTCTCCACCGTGTTTTGGCTCAGGGTGGGCGACGCCCCGCCGTAGATCTTGATAGCGCCGCCAATGCCGGCCGCCCCACTGGCCCGATTCGAACGAAAGGTGTTGCGGCGGATGTCTCCGTTTGAAGTGTTCTGCACAATGAGCGCGCCGCCATCCGTGCCCGCCACATTGCCCTCGAAGCGATTATCCGTGATCGTCACCGCGCTGCCTTCATTAGCCACCAGGGCGCCGCCATACTGAGTGGATGCGTTGTTCAGGAAGGTGCTGGCGCTGAGCGTCAAGGTTGCACTCTGCGCCAAGAGGGCGCCCGCGTCCATGGCGTCATTGTCTTCGAACGTGCTTTGATCTATCGTGACGTTCGCATTCGAGAAGACTTTCAGCGCGCCGCCCAGGCCATTGAGCGCTTGATTGTTGCGAAACGTGCTTTCGCTCACTGAGACCGTCGAAGCGTCCTGGATGACGACCGCGCCGCCGTGGCCGTTCACGGCGCGATTACCTACGAAGGTTGCATGGGCCATCGCGCCGGTGCTGCGCTGGACATAGGCGACCGCGCCGGCATGGCCGGTTGCCATATTGCCGGTAAACTCAACCCCGTTGATCGAAACGTTGGCGTTGACGATGTACAGCGCGCCGCCATCACGCGCCTGGTTGCCCTGAAAGCCCGCGCCATCCACGCTGCCGCCGGACAGGATGTCAAACATGACGCCCCCCGCGACGCTGGCGCTGACATTGTTTTCCACGGGGGTATTCGCCAGGCTCAAGAAGGCGCGCGCGCCGGCGAGTGCCGCCCCGCCGCCGCTTGTGGCATTGTTCGCGCTGATCAGGCTGTCCACCATCTCCAACCGTGAATTGCTGCCTGAGACTGCCACGCCGCCGCCGCGGTTTGCGCGGTTGCTGCGCACCACCACATGGGTCATGCTGACATTGGCGCCGTCCAAGACCGCCACTCCCCCGCCCTGGTCCTGCCAGGCCACGCTGTTCTCGATAACCAGGTTTCTAAAAACGGGCGATCCCTGGCGCACCAGGATGCCCCCACCGCTGGTGGCGCGTCCGTTGCGCAGGGTCAGGTCGCTGACGATGGTGTCCGAACCGATGCTGGCGGTCAGCGATCGCACCACGCTTTGGGCTGCGCCGCCATCCACGATGGTCACATCGCTGCTTTCGCCCTGAATCGAAACGCCGGCGCGCAGCACGATGTTCTCCTCATACACCCCTGGACAAACAGATACGACATCGCCGCCGTTCGCCGCATTGATCGCTGCCTGAATCGTGGTGAAATCACCGCCCGTGGCGCAAACTGTGATGAAATTGGCCGCGGCGCTGGCTGGTGGGCAGACTGCCAGGACGAGCATGCACGCCCAGAGCAGTAAGCGCCAGAGGGGCCATTGACGACCCTGGCCGCAGTTTTTCGCGGCCGTGGTGAGCGATGATTTGGACAAAGCGGTCGTTTTGTTTCTCATGCTGTGCTGCCTTTCCCAGACGTGCGCCAACATTCATAACCCCGGCAACACCTGGAGAAAATGACCCAAAGTCCGGGGCGCCCTGCCTACGGGGCGTCAGCGCACCCATTGGGCAAACCCATACGGCCTTCAGGTTGATGTGAATTTGGTAGCATCAGGGATCGTGCAGGCAACGGAGGTGGATTTCGCTTGTCTATACGATAAGACTCGTGGGGCACGAGATCGTCCTTGCGGTCAATAACGCTCTGCCAGTCTACGTGACCTCATGGGGAGGCATCATGGGCGGGGGACGCGAACTTTGGCATAACCCTATAATGCCACAAGTGCGCCCAAGATGCAAGCCTTTTTTGCTGAAAGAAAGCTGAACCATATTGGTTTTGAATCAAAAATGCCGGCCTGACGACCAACCATGTGGTCGCCAGACCGGCATTTCGCTTCTCCACGCCATGCACGGGAATGAATGTCACATTGCAGTGGCTGGTCAACCCAGCAAGGAATGCTCGTCGAGATCGGCCGCGGCGGGCACGTCGAGCAGGCGCAGGATGGTTGGCATCACCGCGCGGATGTCCACTTCCTGCAGCGGCAGCGTGTGCCCGCCGAGGTAGAGCATCGCATCGTCGTAGGTGTGCATGCCAACCATCATCTTGTCTTTGTAGGTGAGCGCCTCTTTGGCCAGGGCGCCCTTGGGATCGTAGCCGTTGGCTGGGGCAAGAATGATATCGGCGGCGCGGTCGAGATAAGGCCCGCGGTAGATGTCCTCGCGCCGATACGCCTTGAGCAGCAGCCGCTCGCCGCTCACCGGATCAGTCAGAGCCTCGGCCGCGTGAATCAACTCATCACGCAGGCGCTCGTACTCCGCGCCGGGCGCGACACGCCCTTCCTTCTCTCGCCCCTTCAGGTTGATGAAGATGCGCCCCGGATCGAGGCTGTAAGCCAGGGAGGTGGGCGCCATGGCCGTCAGATCAGGGCCTTTGATCTGCTCTGGCGGCTTGCTCAGCTTCAGGTATCCGGCCTGCGCCAACCAATGGTTGTAGAAAACCTCCTGCTTGATCGAACAGAAGCCATGGTCCGACATTAACATCAGGGTGGTATTCTCGTCTAGCTTGGCGCGCACCTGGCCAATGGCCTCGTCAATGCGGCGGTAGACATCGAAGAACGCGGGCGCCCAGACTGGATCGTTCAGTTCCATCGGCTCGAAGTAAAAATGATGCAGGCGATCGGTCTCCATGATGACCATCATGAAGTAATCCCAGTCTTCATTTTCGAGCAGGTAAAACATCGTGCGCACGCGCTTTTCGAGCGCGTCGAGGATATCAGCCATGCCGGCTTCGCGACTCTCGCGCGCCTTCCACGGATCGGTGTCCACGCGGTATTCAAGCCGCTGTAACGTGGGCAAAAGAGATTCGGGATAAACCGTCTTTTCCAGGCTTGGACTGAGAAAGCAGCCCACCAACACCCCATTCACCGGCTTGGGCGGAAACGTCACCGGTACGTTGACGACCACGACGCGCTTGCCCGCGCGACTGAGATACTCCCACAGGGTGGGCGACAGCATGTTCCGCGCGGTCGGAATATAGGTCTTCAACGTGGCCGGATCGCGATCCACGAAGCCAAAGATGCCGTGTTTGGCCGGATTCTGCCCGGTCATGAAGCTCGACCAGGCGACCGAGCTGACCCAGGGATAAACCGAGTGCATTTGGCGCAGAGATCCGGCGCGGGTGAGCGCGCCGATGTTGGGGGTGATTCCTTCCCGAATCATGCGCTGCAACAAGGAATAGGGCGTGCCATCCAGCCCGATGAAACAGACGCGTTTGCGGACTGGTTTGGCCGCGGGTTGGCTCTCTTTGCCTCGCAGGCGATTGAGAAAACTCATAACAAAACCCCCGTGAACGCACAAGCGCCCGAACGCTGTGGCCTTCGAGCGCCGGTGCTTTAGAGGTATCCCAACGCTTCGAGGTGCGCGGAGATGGCCTTTTCCTCATCTTCTGAATAACTGGCCGACTCTGGGCCTGATTCCACCAGGCCATGCTTTTCCAAGTAGGCCATGATGACGGCGAAGCTCTCAGCCACCGTCTCTATGCTGCTGTTGACGTGGACTTCCGGGTGCAGGGGCGCTTCGTACGGGTCGGAGACGCCCGTAAACTCCTTGATCTCACCAGCCAAAGCCTTCTTGTACAGGCCCTTGACATCACGCTGCAGCAGGGTGTCGAGCGTTGCGTCTACGTACACTTCGACGAACTTGTCTGCGCCAATTAACGCCCGATTTTCATCACGAATGGCGCGGTAAGGGCTGATCGCGGAGGCAATCGCGATCACGTCGTTGCGTGTAAGCAGGTTGCACACAAAGCCGATACGCCGAATGTTGGTGTCGCGGTCTTCCTTGCTGAAGCCCAGGCCCTTGCTCAGGTTCGTGCGCACGACGTCGCCATCCAGCTTTTCAACCTTGAGGCCGCGTTGTTCTTTGAGTTCATCGTAGACTCGATCGGCCAGGGTTGTCTTGCCCGCGCCCGAAAGGCCGGTGAACCATAATGTGAATCCTTTTTGAGTCATTGCTCTTTCCTAAATATGTTCATAGAATTGAATGGCCGGCGCTGCCATCGTTGGCGGCGCAGGAACATCCAGCGCAGCCAGGATGGTTGGCGCCACCTGCTGCAAGTGGAGCGGCTCCAGCACTCGCCCGCCCAGATCGCAGCGTGGGTCAAAGGCGATGAAGATGCCGTGCCAATCATGATTGGCGTCGTCAGGGCCGGTGTCGTTTTCAAAGCTGTGAACCTTGCCGCCGCCTACGGAACCGAGCGCGCGCCAGGAGAGATCGCCAAAGTAAACCATCAAGTCAGGCGGAATGTTCATCGTTTCGCGATAGATTCGCGCCGGCGCCACGGCTCGGGTGCCCAATAGCCGGCCAGCTTGATCGGTGGTAGCTTCCAGTCGCTGGATCATATCGTCCACAAAGGCGTTATAGCCAGATTGTGGGATGATGCCCTGCGGCTCGCGGCCCGCGACATTAAAATGAACACGCGCATAGTAACCGCCGCTTCCCCAGGCTTTCGTACGACTCCAGTCTACTTCGCACTTTTCCAGCGGAACCTGGCCTGACGGATACTCTTTGAGCGCCAGCAAGCCTTGTTCGATGAGCCATTCATTGATACAGAAAGCGCCCATCATCGGTCTGGCGCCATGATCGGAAACCACCATCACAAGCGTGTCATCGTCCACCTGCGCCAACGTCTCGCCGATGAGGTGATCCACGTGGCGATAGTAGTCCTTGATGGCGGTCTCGAACGGATTACCCGGCGTGTAACGGCGATGACGAGGGTCCATGAAAGCCCAAAAGCCGTGATGGATGCGATCGGTTCCCATTTCCACCATCATGCAGAAGTCCCATGACTTCTGCAGAAGGTGATTGAGCACCTTGAAGCGCTTGTCCGTCATGCGATACAGATCGGCCAGCAGCTGCGCCTTGTTGTCGGTGCGGAAGTTGCGCACGTCTACCTCATACGCCGCGCCGCCAAGCACCTGGCTGATTTCGTCTTTCAGCTCCGGCGGCCAGGTGAACTTTTCCGCGCCGGGCGGAGTCAGAAAACAACTGACCAGCCAGCCGTTGACTGGCTTCACCGGATAGGTCTGCGGCACGCCGATCACGACGGAACGCTTGCCGTGCCTGCCCACCACATCCCAAACCCGATCCACCTTGACCGATGTCCCGCTGGCAATTGTCATGCCTTCATAAGAGTAGTCACGACGATTGCGAAAGCCGTAGAAGCCCAGCTGCCCCGGATCCTGACCGCTCAGCATCGAGGCCCAGGCCGGCACGGTGATCGGCGGATCGGATGAGCGCAGGCGGCCGTAGGCGCCGCGGCTCAACAAGCGATTGAGCGTCGGCAATTCGGCCCGCCACTGCTCAAACACCAGCGTTGGTTCGGCGCAGTCAAGCCCGATGACGAGTACCCGGCGCCCAGGCCCGACCACGGTCAGGCTGGCGCCGCGCTCGCTTTTTTTGCTTCGTCCTTGCGGATTTCCTCTTCGCGCTTGCGCGCCATGCCTTCTACGAGCACCTTGCTCACTTCCGGTCGCGTGAATTCTGGCGGCAGCTGTTGGCCGGCTTCGAGCATCTGCCGCACCTGGGAACCGCTCAGAACGACGTGATACTTCTTGTCATGTGGGCAAATCTTGGGCGAAACAATCGTGCCGCACTGCGTGCAGAAGAAGGCGTGTTCGAAGAACAGCGGCGTGATCGCCAGTTCGTGGGGCAAGAACTCGTCAAAGATGTAGTGAGCGTCATAGGTGCCGTAATAACGGCCAACACCAGCATGGTCACGGCCCACGATGAAATGAGTGCAGCCGTAGTTCTGCCGCGCAATGGCGTGGAAAATGGCTTCGCGCGGCCCGGCATAGCGCATTGCCGCCGGATAGACGCCTAAGAGCACGCGCTCGGGCGGGTAATAGTCGCGCAAAATGGCCTGATAGCTTTCAATGCGCACATCGGCCGGAATATCATCGCTCTTGGTCTCGCCCACAAGCGGATGCAGAAACAAGCCATCCACAATTTCCAGGGCAACCTTCTGTATATATTCGTGGGCGCGATGAATGGGGTTGCGCGTCTGGAAGGCCACAATTCGTCGCCAGCCGTTGGCCGCAAACAAGCGACGCGCTTGCGCCGGGTCATGTCGCAGCTCGGGGAACTCGAGCACATGGGGGCGGTTCAACAGAAAAACCTGGCCGGCCAGCAGGACATCACCCTGCGCATAGAGGCGCGCCACGCCTGGATGCGCCGTCTCCGTGGTTCGGTAAACCTTGGCCGCTTCATCTTCTTTGTCATAGCCGAATTTCTCGGCTAATTCCAAAATGCCCATCAAATGATCGGCGCCTTCGGCGGTGCGCTCGACCAGGGCAATTTCTTGACCTTCGTGGAGGGTGTCAGCCTGCTCGCTGGTCACGGCCAGCGTCACCGGGATCGTCCAGGCCAGCCCATTGGGCAAGCGCATATCGTCCAACACCGTCTGGTAGGTCAGCTTATCCATGAATCCGGTCAGCGGGCTAAAAGCGCCTACGGCAATCATCTCCAGATCGGAAACGGCCATCGGCGAGAGGTAAACTTTGGGGAGGGATTGGGCGCGCTCAAGCGCAGCTTCGCGTACGACGCCGCGCAGCACCCGATCCACCAAAACGCCGCCATGGGGCGTTATCTGGCGAATCGCAGCAGCCATCATGATTGAACTCCTTGAAGCACAAGCCGTCAGCACGCAGCAAGAAGCCAACGACCAACGGCCAAAATAATACGCCAGGCAACCTGGCGCACATGTGGGCAGTATAGCAAAGGGGCTAGGGG
>CAZEPA010000105.1:0-10358 GCA_964513955.1 uncultured Anaerolineae bacterium
GTCAGCAACCTGGGCGCCGCGGCCAACGGCGGCGGTTCGATCACGCTCTCCCTGCCCGATGGCGGCGACATGAGCGTGGTGGATGCGGACGTGCGCATCTTGCCGGTTGACTGGGCTGACTGCAAGTACACCGATTCCAATGCGCGGGTCATTGATGCTTCGTCGCCCTGCAACAAGGTGCTCAAGGCCGGCAGCCTCTGCCCGGCGCAAACGCTGGCCGTGCAGCGACCGCTCGCCGAACTGTGGTACAAGCCCTGGCGCGCAAACGATCAGCACTTCTTGCGCGTGCGCATCACCCCAACGCTGCAGACTGCCCGCGTCACGCTCTACCTGCGGGTGAGCATGCGCCACCTGGCAGCGTCGTGCGACATGGCGCTGCTGCCTGCGGCCGCGCCTGCGATGCCCCAAGATCAGCAGGGGTTTGCCGTGGACGCCTTTGATGTGATCAACGTGTCGGCTCTCTCCCGCGGCGTCGCCTTCGTCACGTCGCCTGCAGACGGCGCGGCTGTTGGCCAGACGGTTGCGGTCAAGGGCACGCTTTTGAGCCTGGCGCCCGGCCAGCGCGCCTTCCTGGTGACGCGTTCCACCGCGTTTGGGCGCCGCTACTTCCCGGTGCAGGAAATCACGCCGGACGCGACCGGGCAGTGGGGGATGGACGCTCAGTATGCCACGGCTGGCTACACGTACGAAACTTTCGTGGTGGCGACTCAAAACACGGCCGCCGCGCAAGCGCTGAGCGATCAGACCAACCGGGTGAATGGCCTGACGGCCTTGCCTGATGAGACCGCCATCATCAGCCCGGTGATGCGCGTCCGCCGGCGGTGAGGCAGCGCGGGCCGCGCCTCACGCTGTGTTGAAACGGGTGTGGTTTTCGCTGAATGAACCACGGAACAGACAGAATACACGGAAGGGAGGATGAAGCATAGTGTTCTGTGTAGTCTGTGTATTCCGTGGTGGATTGATTAGTCAGCGAAGACCGACTAAGTAATGGCTGCCGCAATTTCAATCGCCCGTGGAGAGTGTTGGAGTCTGTTTGTGCGCATAACAAAGAAGCTCAGGGGCGCTGGCGCGGATCGCCGCCGGCAACGGGGGCCAGGGTGGATTCAAGTCAGCGCCCTGTTCATCATTGTTTGCTTGGCAAGCGCGTGCACATCCGCCAACCGCACGCCGGTTACGCGCACGGCCGCCACTGCCGTGGTTTCACCCATGCCGCCCAGTCAACCGACGCCTGCCCCGATCCAGCCGACCGTCACGCTGGCGCCGCGGCCGACGCCAACTCCAACGGCTGCCACGCCAGCCGCCGACCTGGAGCCGCAGGTCGCTGATCTCATGGCGCGCATGAGCCTGGAAGAAGAAGTCGGCCAGCTATTCCTGGTCTACTTCGACGGCCCCACGCTCTCCCCCGCGCTCAAAACGATGATCGCCGATTACCATATCGGGGGCATCGTCCTTTTTCAGGTCGCTGGCAATTTGGAAAGCGCGCGGCAGGCGGCCGAGATGATCAACGCGGCCCAAGCCGAGGCTGTGGCCCAGGGCGCACAGGTCCCGCTGTTCGTGACCGTGGACCAGGAAGGCGGGCCGGTCGTGCGCCTGCCCGCGCCAGCCACGCACTTCCCCAGCAACATGGCGGTCGGCGCCGCCGGTTCGGCCGATCTGGCCCGTACGATGGCCCAGGTTACGGCCAGCGAACTGAAGGCGCTGGGCATCAACATGAACCTGGCGCCGGTGCTCGATGTGAACGATAACCCCGACAATCCGGTCATCGGGCTGCGCTCCTTTGGCTCCTCCCCGGACGAAGTGGCCCGGCTGGGCGTTGCCATGATCGAGACCTACCGCGCGGCCGGTATCATCGCGACCGCCAAGCATTTTCCCGGTCACGGCAACACCTCCGTTGATTCGCACGTCGGGCTGCCGGTCGTGACCCAGGACATGACCCATTTGCGCGCGGTGGAGCTGGCGCCATTCCGCGCCGCCATCGGCGCGGGCGTGGATGCTATCATGACCGCGCATGTCCTTTTCCCCGCGCTCGAAGGCAGCACTGGGCGCCCGGCCACCCTCTCTAGCCGCGTGCTGCAAGACCTCCTGCGCCGGGAACTGGGATTCGACGGCCTGATTGTCACCGATTCGATGACCATGGGCGCGCTCTTCAAAACGTATGGGGTCAACCAGGCGACGGAGCTGGCCTTGCGCGCCGGGGCCGATGTCCTGGCCTTTGGGGCCGACGTCGGGCACACGCCGGCCGAACAAGCGCCGGCCTACCGTCATCTGTTGGCCCAGGTGAAAGCCGATCCGGAGCTGCGCCAGCGCGTGGATGAATCGGTGCGGCGCATCTTGCAAGTCAAGGCGAAATACGGGCTGCTTGCCTGGCAGCCGGTGGACTCGCAAGCCGCGCTGCAGGTGCTGGGGCAGGCATCGCACCTGGCGGCGGCACAAGCGATTGCCCAAGCCAGCGTAACCCTGCTGCGCGACGAGCAGGGCCGGCTGCCGATACCGGGCGATGGCGCGCTGTTGGTCGTCTGGCCTAAGAACGCGGGCAACCTGGGACGCGCGCTCGCCGTGTGTCATCCCGACCTGCAGATGTTGATGGTCAGCGAGGACCCCACCGCCGCGGAGATTGACCAGGCGGTGAGGCAAGCGCGGGGCGCGGCCGCGGTCTTGGTGGGAACCGCAGATGCGCGCGGACGGCCCGGCCAGGCGCGCCTGGTCAACGCGCTGAGCCAGACCCGGCTGGTCGTCGTGGCCTTGCAATCGCCGTATGATCTCCTTCGTTTTCCCGACACCTCCACGTACCTGGCCTCCTACGGCGATGCGCCGGCCTCGCTGGCGGCGGTGGCCGACGTGGTGTGCGGTGCGACGCCGGCCCGCGGCGCTCTGCCCGTGGATTTGCCTGGCCTGTATGCCAGGGGCAGCGGTCTCCGGCCATGAAGCGATCGCAGCCTGCCTAGCGCAGCCTCTGGCTGCTGCCATGCCCGGCTGCAGGCGTACGTTTTTCCAGGTAGCGCACAAACAGCGAGAGGGCAATCGTCATCGCCAGGTAGAGGTAGGCCACGACGTTGTAGGTCTCGAAGAAGCGGAACGTGCTGGCGGAATAGACCTTGCCCAGCAGCGTGATGTCTTGCACGCCGAGCACGGAGACCAGCGAGGAATCTTTGAGCATGGCGATGAAATCATTGCCCAAGGGCGGCAGGACGCGGCGCACAGCCTGCGGCAAAATGACATAACGCATAGCCTTCCAATAACTCATCCCCAGGCTGCGCGCGGCCTCTACCTGTCCGCGCTCGATGGACTCAATGCCGGCGCGGAAGATTTCGGAAATGAACGCGCTGTAGCCCACGGTAAGCGCAATGACGGAGCGCACCGTGAAATCCAGCCCGCGCACACTCAGCCCGGCCAGCGGATCGCCCAGGATGCCCAGGCCGATCCCTTGCAGCGCCTTGCCCAGCAGATTGATGCCATCCACCAGCCCAGGCGCGCCGACGAAGGCGATGTAGTAGAGAATGACCAGCATGGGCACGCCGCGAATGATTTCCACGTAGAATGTCGCCACCTCGCGCACCCAGCGCTGCGCGGATACCCGCGCCAGGCCGATCAACAGCCCCAGCAGCATCGAGAGCGCGAACGCAATCAGCGACACGTACAGCGTCACCCACATGCCTGCGGCAATGGCCTGGAAGATCACGTTGTAACTTTGGCTGGTGAGGATGCTCCACAGCAGCAGCAGGCCGAGGAAGACCGTCATCACCAGCCAATACGGAATCTGGCGCAGGCGTGCAGCCAGCGAGGTGTGTGCGTCAGTTTCCATGTCAGGCTCTCTCCATCAATTTCCTACTGGTAGGTCATCGCCTTCGGCGTGACTTGCCATGCTTCGCCGCCCACAGCATCCGTCGCGTCGTCATTCTCCGGCGTGACACACGCCACGCGTGACGAACGTCCGTCACACCGGAGATGTGACCTACGACTACTTCGCGCTGGCGTTGTACAGGAAGAACCAGCGGTTGCTCAAATTATCAAGAAAGCCATCTTGCTTCATACTGCTGATCGCCTGGTCGAAGGGGGCGCGCAGGTCCGACTTGGGGGTGAAAATGAAGCCGAAGTCCTCACCCGCGAGGGGATCGCCGACCAGCTTGAGCTTATCCGGGTTGGCGCCGATGTAGCCGGCGCTGGAGGCTTTGTCCATGAGCACCATGTCCACGTCGCCCTTGATGAGCGCCTGCACCGAAGCGCCGAAGGTTTCGAAGATGATGATGCGCGGGTTCTTCTCATCGCCGTCGAGCACGCTGTAAACCGCGGCGTAGAAGTTGGTGGTGCCTGCTTGCGAACCGATCAACAGCTTGGGATCGGCTTTGAACTGCTCTGGCGTGCTGAAGCGGGTTTCGTCGGCGCGCACCAGCATGAACTGCTCGGAGCGCAGGTAGGGGATGGAGAAGTCCACCTCCTGGGCGCGCTCCTCCGTGATCGTGATGCCGTCCATGCCCACGTCGAACTGGCCGGCCTTGACCGCGGCGATCATCGTGTCCCACGAAGTGACTTGCCAATCCACGGTGCAGTTCAAGCGGCGGCAGATCTCGTTGACCGCGTCGTATTCCCACCCCATGGCCTTGCCGGTCTTGGCGTCAATGAAGTTCAGCGGCATGAAATCATTCGCCGTCACCGCCTTGATCTTGCGCCCCTTCAGATCGGGCAAGTTGTTGGAGGCGTCTACGCTGGCGGTGGGCGACGCCACGGTGGGGGCGGTCGGTTGTGTGGGGGCGATGGGCTGCGCCGCTGGGGTAGCCGGGCTGCATGCGCTCAGCAGCAGACCAACGATCAACAGCAGGCTAAACAGAGAGGTTCGTTTGCTCATGATTGTCTCCTCCATTTTTGTGTCGTCCGCGCGGTGCGTCTACGCCGGGCGCCCGGCGGATTGTATGCACCGTTGAGCGGAAGTATACCACCGCGGCGGACGATATCCTAGATTTGACAGTTGGGCGCACTCGCACGATGCCCGTGCAATGAGCGGGGGCGAACGGCGGCGGGATGGGCAGGAACGCAGGGGAGGGTGAAGCGGGGCACGGCGGACGACTTGATCAAAGAACTGAGCTTGGAAGACTGAGGCATGGATATCCTGGTGTGGACTGCCGGTTTTGCGCGTTCGGTTGAGAAATTCGTAAAACGCCATTCGGAATTACGGGAAAAGCTCGCTGCGGTCTTGCGCGATCTGGAAAACGACCCGTTCCAGCTGCACCTGCAATATCATGGCCTCGGCGGCAAGCTCAAAGACGTCGAGGCGGTCAGTGTCACCTACAAGTACCGCATCACACTGACCGTGGTCATGACGGAACAAGAAATCGTCTTGCTCGATATTGGCGGCCATGATGAGGTGTACTGGTAGGCAGAACTCAATGCTGGCCAGGAAAGGAATCTATTGTCACAATCCACGTCCCTGACACGGTTTGGATATGTCTGCCCCCGGCCGATGGCCAACCGGCTAACCGACCAGCGCAACCTGGCGTTCTTGCGTTCCCGCGTGGAACGGGCTACAATCGCTGTAGATGCCGTGCCTGTGCCCTTGCGTTGACCCACCTGTAAAGGAGACATCGCCACGCGCGATCATGACCGAACTATCTGACTTTCTGGCCCGGATTCGGGCCTTTCGTGATGAACACCTGCTGCCCCTGGAACCGCTCATGCTGCAAGTAGGCATCGGCGCCATTCTGCCTCGCCTGGCTGAGCTGCGCGGCCTGGCGCGCGAGATCGGCATCTGGGCGCCGCACCTGCCGCCCGCTTTGGGCGGCGCGGGCCTCTCCCTGACCGCTTTTGCTCAGGTCAGCGAGGAGTTAGGCCGAAGTCCATTCGGTCACTATGTGCTGAACTGCAACGCGCCCGACATTGGCAACCAGGAACTGCTGCTTCATCATGGCACGCCCGCGCAACAGGCCGCTTACCTGGCGCCCCTGGCCGCCGGCCAGATCCGCAGCGCCTACGCCATGACCGAGCCGGAGCACGCCGGCTCTAACCCGGTCTGGCTCAGCACCACGGCCGTGCATGATGGCGATGATTACGTCCTCAACGGCCATAAATGGTTTGTGACTGGCTTCGAGGGCGCGGATTTCGTCATCGTCATGGCCCTCACCAACCCGCAAGCGCCCAAACTGCATCAGCGCGCCAGCCAGATCATCGTGCCGCGCGGCGCGCCTGGCGTTGAGCATGTGCGCAAAATCAAAATAATGGGTGAAGAAGGGGATGGCTGGGCCAGCCACAGCGAACTGCGCTTTGTCAATTGCCGCGTGCCGGTCAGCAACCTCATTGGCGCCGAAGGCAGCGGGTTTGCCCTGGCGCAGGAGCGGTTGGGACCGGGCCGCGTTCATCACTGCATGCGTTGGATCGGCATCTGCGAGCGCGCCTTTGACCTGATGTGCGCCTATGCGGCGACGCGCGAACTGGCGCCGGGCAAGCCGCTGGTGCAGCAGCAGTCCGTCCAGCACGCGATTGCCGAGCGCCGCGCCGAAATCAACGCGGCGCGGCTGCTCGTCATGGACACCGCGCGCAAAATCGAAACCAACGGTGTGCATGGCGCGCGGGTGGACATTTCGCTGATCAAGTTTTACGCGGCCAATGTGCTCAATCGCGTGCTCGACAGCGCCATTCAAGTGCACGGCGGCCTCGGCGTGACCGATGACACCATCCTGGCCTTCTGGTATCGGCATGAACGCGCCGCGCGCATCTACGACGGCGCGGATGAGGTTCACAAGACGGTGGTCGCCCGTCAGGTGATGAAGGCCTACGGCGTTGACATCTCGATTTTGGCTTAGGCTGCGCGCTCGCCAAAGGAGTGAGTCATGATTGATGAGGCCCGCACGGTGCGGCCCGGCGAACAGCTTGACACGGAGCGCCTGTCCGCCTTTCTGGTGGAAAACCTGCCTGGCGCCGCTGGCGCCCTGGTAATCGAGCAGTTTCCCAGCGGCTTTTCCAACCTGACCTACCTGCTGCGGCTGGGCGAGCGCCAGCTTGTTCTGCGCCGGCCGCCGTTTGGCGCAGCCATCAAGTCCGGCCACGACATGGCGCGGGAATATCGCATTCTCCGCGCGCTGCGGCCGGTCTACTCGAAGGCGCCTGCGCCCTTGCTCTACAGCGACGATCTGAGTATCATCGGTGCGCCCTTCTATGTCATGGAGCGGGTGAGCGGGGTGATTCTGCGCAACCGCCTGCCGCCCGGCCTCAGCTTGACGTCCGCGCAGATGACTGCGCTCTGTCAGGCATTGATTGCTAACCTGGTGGATTTGCATCGCCTTGATCTGCGCGCCGCAGGCCTGGCGGACCTGGGCCGGCCCGAAGGCTATGTCCATCGTCAGGTTAGCGGTTGGATCCAGCGCTACGAAAACGCCATGACCGACGACATTCCCGCCATGACCCACGCGGCCGCCTGGCTCAGCACGCATCTTCCGCCAGATGCGGGAGCGGCCGGCGCGGCGCTCATTCACAACGACTACAAGTTCGACAATGTGGTGCTGGATCCAGACGATCTCACGCACATCCGCGCTGTGCTGGACTGGGAAATGGCGACCGTAGGCGATCCCTGGATGGATGTGGGCACCACGCTGGGCTACTGGGCTGAACCTGGCGATCCTGAGCTGCTGCGCAATTTTGGTCTGACGTCGCTGCCCGGCGGCCTAACGCGCCAACAGTTTGTGCACGCCTACGCAGCAGCGAGCGGCCGTGACGCCACTCATGCGTTGTTCTACTTCGTTTTCGGTTTGTATAAAGTGGCCGTCATCGTGCAGCAAATCTATGCGCGCTATCGCCAAGGGCATACGCAGGACCCGCGCTTTGCCGGCTTGATTCACCTGGTGCGCGCCAACGGGGAGATGATGACGCGGGCCATCGAGACGCAGCGCCTATCGGGGCTGTTTGGTTGAGACGAATGGAGACCGGAGACCGGAGACCGGAGATTGGAGGGGTGCGATGAGTGAGACTGAGAGGCTAGGCATGGGGCATGCCGCGAACATCGGAGGAATGGCTGCGGCTGAGGATCAGACGGCGCCTGCGCGCAAGGCCTCCCCGCGGCGCAAAGTCTCGGCGACGGGGTCGGGGGGAGCGGCAGCACGCCCCAAGCGGGCGGCTCCACCCACCGGAACCGCCAAGCCAAAGACCACGACGCGCAAGGCGGCAGACGATCAAACCACCGCGGCGAAGCCGAAGACAACGGCGCGGGGCAAAGCGGCGGACGCGCCGGCCAGCGCAGCCAAACCCAAGACCACACCGCGACCGCGCACGAGCGGCGTGCGTCGCGGCAGCAGTTCGCCCGTGAAGCCAGCAACGGCGCGTCCGACCAGCACGCGCAAACCGGCAACCGGCGCAAGTCGCACGCGTCGGACTCAGCCTGCGCCCGCCACCGGCTCAAGCCTTGACCAGGACCTGGCCAAACATGCGACCGAGACCTACACCGAGGCCGACCTGGAAGCTGGCAAGAAGTTGGTCATGAGTATTCTGAGCAAAGTAGCCACGAGCGGCGGCCTGGCGGCCATGCTGAGCGTGTTGATGCCGGGCGCCAGCGCGGGTGCCGGCGGCCTGACGAGCCTCTTGTCCAAACTGAGTGAGACGTATGGCGACCTCAGCGCGCAGGATCAAAAGCACTTGCGCGCGGTCGTCGCTTGGGTCAGAAGCGGATTTCACTTGAAGCTGGAGTCGTAGCCGCCCACCATGCATCTCCGGCGCGGGCGCCCGCGCCGGAGAGGTTGGTTTTCAGATTTTACTTAGCCTTCCCACACGGCCGGATCGTAGGGCGGCAGCTCGCAGCGCAGAGGGCCGTCTGTGCGGTAGCCCAACGCGTAACCAGCTTGCATCAGCATGTGGATTTCACTCGTGCCTTCGTAGATGATGGCCCCGCGCGAATTGCGCAGATAGCGTTCGACGTCGTACTCATCGCTATAGCCGTAGGCGCCGTGAATTTGGATCGCTTCATGCGCCGCTTGGAACGAAGCATCGGTGGCAAACCATTTGAGCAGCGAGGTCTCTTTGGTGTTGCGCAATCCCATGTTTTTCATCCAACCGACCTTGAGCGTCATCAGGCGGCCGTATTCATAGTCGCGCACCATCTTGGCGATTTTTTCCTGCACCAATTGATGCTTGCCGATCTCTCTGCCAAACGCCCGGCGCGTGTTCGCGTAGCTGGTGCTGGCCTCCAGGCAAGCGCGAATCAACCCCACGGCGCCAGAGCCAACCGTATAGCGGCCGTTATCCAGGCAGGACATGGCGATCTTGAAGCCTTCGCCCTCTTCGCCCAGGCGATTGGCCGCGGGGACGCGCACATCTTGGCAGTTGACCCAACCGGTGGAGCCGGCGCGCACGCCCAGCTTGCCGTGAATGTCGCCGCGCGTCACGCCGGGGCGGTCCGTTTCGATGATAAAGGCGCTGAGCTGGTCGTGCGGATCAGGCCGTTCTGGGTTCGTACGCGCCACCCACAAAATGTGATGCGCCTTGGTCGCCAACGAGATCCACATTTTTTCGCCGTTGATGATGTAATCATCGCCATCACGGCGCGCGCTGGACGACATGGCGGCCACGTCGCTGCCAACGCCCGGCTCGGTCAGCCCGAACATGGCGTATTTCTCGCCTCTGGCCTGCGGCGCCAGGAACTTCTGCTTTTGTTCTTCGGTGCCCCATTGCAAGATAGCCAGACTGTTGAGACCCATGTGCACCGACATCACCACGCGCAGACTGGTGTCCATCGCTTCCAGTTCTTCGCACACCAGGCCAAGCGTGATGTAGTCAAAGCCCTGGCCGCCGTACTTCTGCGGAATGCAAATGCCGAGGATGCCCAACTCGCCCAGGCGCGGCAAGATGCTAGGATGCATTTGCTGGGCGCGGTCTGCTTCCTTGATAATGGGCGCAATCTCTTTTTGGACAAAGTCGCGCACCATCTGCTGCGCCTGCCCATGTTCCGGGGTCAATCCAAAGTCCATGAACGTCACTCCTTTGTGAGCAAATTGAATCAGCGGTCAAGCCAATGATTGGCATTCTTAACCTGCAAGCCAGCGCACATGGCGTCTTCTTGCTGACGCGGAAAAAGTCATTCCATGTTCGCTTGCTGTAAGTATACCACAGAATTTTGCATCATGTGTATTTTGACGAGTTTTGAACTCTGTGCTAGAATCCAATCTGTAGGTTGCAGTAAGCATCTGTTCGGACGTGGTGAACGCTGTCAGGCTTGCGATGCCGGCGGCGTTTTTGTTTTCCTGCCAGCAATGCGATCGCCTACAGATATCGTTGGGGAGGTTGCGCAGCGTCAGTGGAAAAGCGCATAGTCGGAACGGTCAAGTGGTTTAACGGTGCCAAGGGGTACGGATTCATCCTCCAAGATAACGGTGAAGACGTTTTTG
>CAZEPA010000106.1:0-10264 GCA_964513955.1 uncultured Anaerolineae bacterium
GCAATTCGGGCGATCAAGATCGCGCAGCAACCGCAAGGCCCAACTTGGGTCGGCTGCGCTGCCCAGACAAGGATACGCCCGCCTCACGCGCTGAGGGATGATCGGCTGGCGATGCGGCGCCTGAGCAGCTCATGCGCGCAGGTCGCGACGCTCTCAACGCAGTCGCTTTGCCAGCAGCCTTTGCAATGGTATAATGGGCCGCGACAGGATTCCTGTCACAGAGTCGGGACGTAGATGAACTGTCTTGCGCTGCCGCCCACAGCTCGTCCCAATCATGGCGAGTTTTGGCATGAAACGGATTGTCAGTACGATCATCGCCCCGCGCCTGCGCAGTCGCAGCGGGTGGAGCATTTTCTGGTTGGTCATTCTGCTCGGCGCGGGCGGATGGGGCATCGCGCGCGCGACGCCAGGCGCCGTGGGCAACGCCCTGACAATCACCGTCCTCAGCCCCAACGGCGGCGAGGCCTGGGCCGGGGGACAGACGCATCCGATCACCTGGACAGCGACCGGCGTTATCACCGCCACCAATCCAATCACCCTGCTCGTTTCCTGGAACGGCGGCAGCAGTTGGACCCCCGTCGCAACCGACTTGGCCAACACCGGGATTTATCAGTGGTTAGTCCCGGTGCAGAATGCGGCTGATGCGCGTATCCGCGCCATCGTGACTGAGCAAGATGGCGCGACCGCCAGCGATGACAGCGACAACGGCTTCATTGTGGACAGTCAGATTCAAGTGCCTGGCGGATTGGGCGGCTCGCCCTATCAAATCTGGACGCGCACGAATGCGTTCACCCTCACGTGGACTAACCCACCGGATTTATCCGGCATCGTGGGCGCCTATTACAAGCTGAACGCGGAACCCCAGGGGCCAACCGATGGCATCTTCGTGCAGACCGCCCTGCCGATTATCCGCAATCTGGCGGCGCCCGGCGACGGCAAGCACAGCATCTACCTTTGGCTCAAGGATCGCGCTGGCAATATCAACGCCGCGCAGCGCAACGCGCTCCTCAACGCTTTCTGGTATGACGGCAGCGCGCCGATCAGCAGCGTGGAACTAAGCGGCGCCAGCGGGGCAAACGGCTGGTATCGCAGCGGGGTTGACGTCAGCCTGAGTGCGCTCGACCCTGATCCTGGCTCCGGCGTACAGGCCATCTATCATCAGATCAACAATCAGCCGGTGCAAATCAACACCAGCTTTAGCATTCCCATGTCCGGCATCTACACGCTGCGCTATGCCGCGGTGGATCGCGCGGGCAACCAGGAAGTAACCCGCACGCTCGGCATTCGCATTGACAACCTGGCGCCGGCCAGCCAGGCCGCGATCAGCGGCGCGCCCGGCGCCGGCGGCTGGTACTTGCAGCCGGTCACGGTTGATCTGACGGCGACCGATGATCTGAGCGGCGTGGCAGGCATACGCTATCGAATCAACAGCGGCGCCTGGATCACTGGCACCGAGATAATACTAGATACTGATGGCGACCACCGCCTTGAATTCCAGGCCGTTGACCAGGCCGGCAACGTGGAGGCCGCGCAGTCGTTGCGCGTGCCCATTGATCAGACCGCGCCCTCAACAGCCTATCAGCCCGATCCCCGCGCCATTCTTGGCGACAACGGTTGGTACCGATCCGTGGTGACGATCACCCTGGTTCCGCTCGATCTCACTTCAGGCATCGCCAACACCTTCTACCGCATTGACGGGGCCAACTGGCAGACGAGCACCCAGTTCGTGCTCAACCAGGAAGGCGAGCACGTGATTGAGTTCTACTCAGTGGACGTGGCTGGCAATGTAGAAACGCCCTTCCCGGTCACGCTCAAGATTGACACGCAGGCGCCCGGCACGCCAGCGCCGCCGCAGACCGCGCCTGTCTCGTGGACGCGCGACAACAGCTTTAGCTTCATCTGGAGTAAACCCAACGACCGCTCCGGCATTGCCGGGGCCTACTACCGGCTCGGCGCGCCGCCCACCTCCAATCAGGATGGTGTTTTTCGCGACGTGCAGGTGGTGGATAACATCTCCGTGCCAGCGGAAGGCAGCTATGATTTGTATCTCTGGCTGCGCGACGGCGCGGGCAATGTGGACTATCATCGGGCGGTGCGCGTCGCCAACGCCTTCCGCTATGATGCCACCGCGCCGCAGACGCAAGCCGAGTTAAGCGGCGTCTTGGGCAACAACGGCTGGTACGTCAGCCCAGTCACGGCTACGCTGACTGCCACCGACACCCTGGCTGGTGTGGGCAGCACCCTCTTCCGCGTGGATACCAGCGCCTGGCAAACCGGCACCACCGCTCTCATCAGTGGGGCGGATAAGCACACCCTGACCTATCTCTCGACCGATCTCGCCAACAATGTCGAGTCTCCGCATGTGCAGACCGTTCGTATTGACCCGGTGGCGCCAGGCCCGCCGCAGCACGTATCGGTTAGTCCAGACGGCTGGAGCCATTTGAACAACTTTGCCGTGGCCTGGACCAGCCCGTTTGATCTTTCGGGCATTGCTGGCATTCACTACAAGTTTGACCTCGCCCCCGTCGGGCCGTATGATGGCGCATTCATCGCTGGCGTCAACTTCGCCACGGGCCTCCAGGTTGCCAGCGAAGGCCAACACACGTTGTATGTCTGGCTGGAAGATTTCGCCGGCAACGTGGATCACCATCAGCATGTGCGCCTGGAAAACGCTGCCCGCTACGACGGCACGGCGCCGGTCACGGCCTTTCGCGCCAGCGGGACGGCCGGCAGCAACGGCTGGTATGTCAGCTCGGTCGCTGTCACTCTGACGCCGGCAGACGCCGGCTCGGGCGCAGCCTTGACCCAGTATCGCATCAACGGCGGCGCGTGGATCACCGGCACGCAGTTCATCCTGGGCTATGACGGGCAACACACCATCGAGTATCGCTCAACCGATATCGCCGGCAACATCGAGCCTGTGCAGCAGCGTATCCTTAACATAGACGCCACCGCGCCCACCGCGCGCGTCGAGGCCCTGGCGCCTTTCCAGGTCACGCCCACCTTCACCCTGCGCTGGAGCGGCCGCGATCGCCCTGGCTCTGGAGTGACCGGCTATGATGTGCAGACGCGAACCGGACGTAACGGCGTGTGGACCACCGCGGCGACCAACACCCAATCCACCTCTATCCAGGTGACAGGCCAGGTGGGGCAAACCACCTACGTGCGCGTACGCGCGCGCGACGCGGCCGGGAACGTGGGCGCGTACAGCGGCGGAAATGGCGACAGCGCCACCTATATCAACGGCGTCAACAATGGCGAGTTTGAAACTGGCAGTTTTGGCGGTTGGCAAACCGCCGGCGCACTGCCTACCAGTCTCGCGCCGCCGCCCGCGCCCCCGCCCGCGGGCACAGGTGCGTACAGCGCTTTGCTGGGCAGTCCCGCCTATGGCCACGGCTATCCCAACCCGGTCGTGCCCATTGGCAGCGGCGCAGTCAGTCAAACAGTGACCATTCCGCTGCTGTCCGAATGGCCGCAAATTCGGCTTTCGTTTTGGTACCGCGTTTTTACCTATGATGTGGTGTACCACCCGGGCCGCCAAAAATACTATGATTCGTTCGAGGTCTACATCCTGAGCAGCACGGGCGTCACCCTCACACGGCTGCTGCAGGATGGAAACCACAATTTGAACCTGGTCGGGCCTGACAAACCCGTGGTAGACCTGGGCTGGAAATTCGCCAGCTTTGATCTAGCCCCGTATGCCGGGCAGACGATCAGACTCTGGTTTGGCAGCTTCAATCGGCAAGATGGGTACTACAACACCTATACTTATTTGGACAGCGTCAGAATCACGACGCCGGTGCGGCGCGTGATGTATCTTCCGCAGGCGGGGCGACGACAGTGAGTGTAAGGACAAGTGGCGGTTATGGCCGTATCCTCGGCAGACCTTGACCAACTGCATGCCCAGGGCATGGAACACTATCAGCGCCGCGAGTGGCGACTGGCGCTGGAGTATTTTACGCGCCTCAAGAAAATGCAGCCGGCGCGTCAGGGCCTAGACGAGCTGCTGGACGAAGTGCGTTGGTTTTTGCAACTGGAGTCCATGGAATCGGGCGCAGCCGCCAGCAGCCTCACCGATGCAGTTCCTGCCGTCAAACCACACAGCGCCGCGCAAACTGCGCGCCGGCGTTGGCTCCTGATGGCGTTGGCCGCGACGGTCGTGGTCCTGCTGGTGGCTTTTTTCATTCCTGGCGGCATACGGGATCGCTGGTTTAACGGCAAACAGCAGCAGATGTCCGTGCTGTACAATCGCGGCATTGCGCTGCTCAGCGCGGGCGATTACGACGGCGCTATCCGTGATTTCGAAGCCATTTTGCAGTTGGCGCCGGGCAATTTGCAAGCGCAGGCTGAGCGTGATCGCGCGACGCGCCTGCGCACCCTGGCGCAGCTCTACGCGCAGGCCAAGGCCGCCATCGCCGCCGAGCAATGGGATGCCGCCGCCGGCCTCCTGGATCAACTACTGGCGCTTGACCCTGCCCAATCCACCGACGCCCAAAGCCTGGCCGCTCAGGTCAAGCGCCAACAAACCCTCTTGGGCTTTTACAACGCCGGGCAACGTTTCTATGACCAGGGTCAGTGCCCCGAAGCCCTGGCGCAGTTCGAGCAGGTGCGCGCGCTCGACGCTTCATTTCGCACCGAAGGCGTCCAAGAGTATCTCTTCAACTGCTATCTCAACGAAGGGCGGGCGCGCATCAGCGCCGCAGGGACTTCTGAAGACAATGTGAAGGCGGCCATTGAGAGCTTCGGCCGCGCGCTGAGTCTGCGCCCCAAGAATGTACAGGCTACCGAGGAACGGCAGTTGGCGAGCTACTACCTGGACGGCGTCCGCTCGTACAACGTAGGCGATTGGAACCAGGCTGAAGGGCGCCTGCGCACGGTTTACGACACGCGCAACACCTATGCCGGCGGGCAAACCGCGCAACTGCTCTACTTGATTTATCTGCGGCGAGCCGATCAGTACATGGCGCTCACGCAGTATGTGGCCGCGCTGGAAGACTATCGCCGCGCCCTGGCCCTGGAAGTCAAAGACAAGACGACGGCGCAAAGCGGTGAAGCCGCCGCGCTGCAGGCGCTGGCTACGGCCACCCCGACCCCCACACCGACGCGCACCCCCACCCCCACGCGCACGCCGATCCCGCCCACGCGGACGGCAACCCCGACGCCGATTCCCCCCACGCGCACCGCCACACCAACCGTGCCGCCCACGCCAACAGACGCGCCGCCGCCCACGGCCACGCCGGTGCCGCCGACCGCGACGCCCATTCCCCCCACCGATACGCCCGTTCCCCCCACGCCGACCCCGATTCGGTGAGAAAGCCAATGACATTGCTGCATCAAACGCCGCCGTGGCGCTACCTGATGCTCGGTTCGTTCCTGTTCTTCTTGCCCCTGCTCGCAATGCGGCTGGCAGCCACAGAGTCGGCATGGCAAACGGTTGGCCTGCCTGAACAAAGCGTGCTCCACGTGGCAACAGGATTTGCTGACGGGTTGTTCTTCTACTACGCATGGACTCCCACCGATGGGCTGATGCAAGCCAGCGCCAGCGCGCCTGGCGGCGACGCCGAGCGTCGCGTGTGGCGCCCGATTGATGACGCGCTGCCAGGTAACGGCGTGTGGGGCGCGCCTGAGGTGCACCGCCTCGCCGTGGATACGCACAACGGCCGTCATGTGCTGGTGACGCTGGCCGCGGACAATCAATCTGGCCTCTATAGCTCAAACGATGGCGGCGCCAATTGGCAGCTGATGCGCAGCTTTGCCGGCAGCGATCAGAACCCTGTCGTAGCTGTGGGGCCTTTGGGCGCCGTGTACCTGGCCGACAACCAGCGCCTGCTCGTGAATTCTGATGGAGGCAGCATCTGGCAGCAAACCCCCGCCTGGCGAGCAGAGGTCGGGGCGGCCACGGTCATCCTCGTCAGCGAAGGCCGGAGCGACGGCATGATTGATCCCGCGCAGCCGCAGGTGCTGCTGGGCACCGCGGGCGGCCATATTCTGCGCCTGCCATCGCCGTTGGCCGATCACTGGGAGGAGAGCCCGCAGCTCACGGCCGGCGCGGTGACGTTGTTGGCCGAGGCGGCCGCCCAACCTGCTCATCTCTACGCGTGGGGGCAGGGCGCCTTGTTCGCCAGCACCGATGCCGGCGCGTCCTGGGCCGCCATTCCTTACTCGATGGATGGCATGGGGCCGATAGCCCAACCGACGCCGGCGGATCAAGCCCAGGCGCAAGCGCTGGTCGTGGCCGCGGACGACCCGGCAACGCTCTACCTGGCGCTGGACGGCGCGGGCATCATGGTCAGTCATGACCGCGGCTTCTCGTGGCAGCCTCTCGACCGCAGCCTGCGGCCTGGCGCTGTCCATGCACTCACCTTCGATCGCCGCGGCAGCTACCTGCTTGCCGCCACTGATCAGGGCATCTGGCGCTTGCCGCTGCTTCCGGCAGCCCGCTGAGCCGATTCTTTTTGGATACCATGGCTACACGTACAACGCTTGCTGCATTCGACTCCCCTAACCTGATGATGGCCTACCGCCAGGAGCGGCTCATTGGTGTACCGATGCGCTGGCTGCTGCTGGCGCTGGGCGCGGTGATCGTTCTGACCGCCGATTTCTCGCCCTTTGGCGGCGGCCTGTCGCTGGCCTGGTTTCTCTACGCGCTCGTGGCGCTGCTCTCCACCGTTCTGACCTGGATTACCGACATTCGCCCATCCGCCTGGCTCTTGTGGTTGGGTTTCAGCGCGGACGCCGCCTTCATCAGCTATCTGATCACCATCAGCGGCGGGGTGGTCAGCCCGATGTATCTCCTATACGGCCTCCTGGCGCTCAAAGCGGTCCTGTTGGCGCCCGCGATACGCCAAGAAATCGCCTGGCTGCCCTTCGCACTTGGCCCACTTTACATCCTGGTCTTGTGGTATCATCACGGCAACCTGGGCTTTCTACGCGAACAGGGTTTTCTCTTGCGTTATGGACTGCTGTGGGGCTGGATTCTGGCCGGCAGCCTGGCGACATGGTATGTCGCGCAGTGGCAGCATCGGGCGCACAGTCTCAATGATACCCTGGCCCGTCAGGAGAGCGACCTGGCGCAAAAAACGAGCGTCCTGCAGCGCACGGCCACGGATCTGGGCAAGCGCGTGCTGGAACTGCGCACCCTGCAAGAGGTCATGCGCTCGCTCACCTCCACGCTGCGGATGGAAGAAGTGCTGCAAGTCATTGTGGGACGCCTGGCCAATTTACTCGGCGCGAGTCACTGTGCGGTCGCCGTCCTCGACCAAGAGAGCCGCCGGCTCATGGGCAGCATCACCACAGATGGGGGTCAGGCCCTGGCCGAACAGTTTGAAATCGTCCTGGGCGATGAGCCGGCGACGGCTGAGGCCCTCGCCAGTGAACAGCCCGTCATGGTGGTGGACGCCGCGGCCAGTCGTGCGATGGGCCAACAAGCGCTGTTCCGCCGCTGGGGTATGCGCTCGTGCCTGGTGATTCCGCTGCTCGCGCGGCAGCGACCCATCGGCGCGCTCTACCTGGGCGACAGCCGCGCCCAGGTGACCTTTGGCGAACCAGAGCGCCAACTGGGCCTCTCTTTCGCCTACTTTGCGGCGACCGCGATTGAGAATGCCCAACTTTACCAGGAAGCGTGGGAAAAGAGCAGCGAACTGGAAGCCGTGGTGGTGGGAATTGGCGATGGCGTGCTGGTGACGGATCCGCACTTGTGCCTGCTCTTGATGAATCCCGTCGCGATGCGCATCTTCGGCGTGCCCCACGTCGCCACGGGCGTACCCCTCTCGTCTCTCGTGGCGCACAGCCCGCTGCTTTCCGTCATCGAAGAAACGCTCAGCAGCACGCAGCAGCCGATCGTGCGCGAAATCGAGCTGATTACCGCGCGCGATGGCCGCGCGCATACCTACCAGGCCCTGGCGTCTCCCATGTCCAGCGTAGATGGCGCTCGTCGCGGCGTTGTGACTGTCTTGCGCGACATCACCGCGCGCGTGGAGCTGGAGCGAATGAAGACCAACTTCCTCAGCGTGGTCTCCCACGAGTTGAAGACGCCGCTTCATTCCATCAAGGGCTTTGTTGAGATCATCCTGATGGGCAAAACTGGCCCGGTCAACGATCTGCAGCGCGACTTCCTGGGCACCGTCAAGGAACAGACCAACCAACTGCAGCGCCTGATTAGCGACCTGTTGGAATTTAGCCGCATGGAGGCGGGCCAAATCAAGCTGCGCATGGAGCCGGTTGATCTCGGCGACCTGGTGGCCGGCGTGGCCACCAAACTCGGCCCCCAGGCGGCCAATGGAAAAGTCAACATCATTAACCAGGTTGCGCCGAGCTTTGCCACCATCGAAGCAGACCCGATGCGCGTGGAGCAGGTGGTCACCAACTTGGTGGACAATGCCATCAAGTTCACCCCGCCCGGCGGCGCCATCCGCGTGCACGGCGAGGAGGACGCCGATGCCATTGTTTTACGGATTAGCGATTCAGGCATTGGCATTCCGCCCGAAGAGCAGCAGCGCATTTTTGACCGGTTCTACCAAGTAGATGGCGGCTCCAATCGCCTGTACAAGGGCACGGGCCTGGGCCTTTCGATCTGCAAGCACATCGTGGAGCATCACGGCGGACGCATCTGGGTTGAAAGCCCCGGCGTGAACGGCCAGGGCGCCACCTTCTGTTTTCGCTTGCCCCGGCGCCATGCCGGTCGTGAGGCGGTGCTGGACTTCACCCACTTACCTGAACCTGGGGCAGAGTTGCGGGCATGATGCGCAGCAGGCAACCGCAACCAACCGCATCGCTCGCACTGGCTCTGATCACGCTGGCCGCCGCCCTGGTGCGCGTGCCCGGCTTCCTCAATCATCCGGTTGTGTTGACCGAGGGTACGACGTATGTTACAATCGCCCGCAATCTGCTGGCCGGTCATGGCTACGTCGGTATTCTTGGTGAGGTGGAGCCGTTTGCCCCGCCGCTGTATCCCCTGCTGATTGCACTGGTCGCCGCGCTGAGCGGCGATGCCCTGGGCAGCGCGCGGCTGATTTCCTTGCTGGCCGGCGTCGCACTGGTCCCCGCCTCCTTTTTGCTGGCAGCGTGGCTTTTCGATCGCCGCGCGGGCCTGTGGGCCGCACTGCTGGTCGCCGGCGCGCCGCTGCTGATCGAATACAGCAGCCTGGAATGGAGCGAGACGCTGTATGCTCTGCTGCTGGTTCTGGGGTTAGCGTGGGGCTGGAGAGCGATACAATCAGGCCAAGCCCGGGATGCGCTGATTGCAGGTTTGTGCCTGGGGCTGGCCTATCTCACACGCGTCGAAGGTGCGCTGGCGCTGGCGCTGGTCGCGGCCTGGCTTACCCTGCGCCAGTGGGCTGCGCGGCGTCCAACCGCACGCCGCGAGGGCCGCGCGTGGGGCCGGCAGATGGTCGCCTTGGTGGGCGCGTTTGCCCTGGTGGCCGCGCCCTACGTCCTGTGGCTTAGCTTGACGCTGGATCGGGTCGCCTTCGAAAGCAAGAGCAACCTGAATTTTGTCATTGCGGGCCGCATGGCCCAGGGTCAGAGTTATGTGGATGCGGCCTATGGCCTGGACGCTGAGGGCCGGCCATGGGGCGTCTTTCTGGAGCGCACCGCGCAGTTGAGTCAGCCTCCGGCGCCGGACGTAGCGCCGCTGTGGTCGGCCGGGCGCCTGCGCCAACTGGTGGACGGGCTGCGCGGCGTGCGCCAGGAGCTGCAGCTTTACCTAGTCTCTCCTTTGTTCCTGGCAGCGATTGCCGTTGGGGTGCTCAGCGCCCTTGGCTTCGTTGTGCGGAGAGAGCCATCGTCATCGTCAATCGGCGCAGATCGCGCGGCCGGGCGCACGTCTACCCTCTATCTCGGCTCCTTCCTGGGGCTGGCGCTGCTCACGGTCGCGATGGTGCCGCTAATTTATACCCGCTACCTGTTCCCCCTGTGGCCGCTGTTGGCTGCGTGGGCTGGCAAAGGCCTGGCATGGGCGGAAGGCGGCTCATGGGCGGTGCGGGCGATCCCATCCGCGCGCGTGCGCGCCGTTCTCATCGTGGCCGCAGCCGCGCTCTTGCTGTTTTCCCTCCCGCGCGCAAGCACCATCAGCAGCCGGCGCGCGGTGGATGGCGACCAGCAGCGGGCTGGAGCCTGGCTGGCGCAGCAGATGCCAGGCCGCAGTCTGCGCATCCTGTCGGTGCACAGCCAGATTCCTTTCTATGCCGGGGGGATTCATGTGCCGATGCCCAACGGATCGCCGGCTCAAGTGCTGAACTATGCAGACGCCGCGCGTGTGGATGTG
>CAZEPA010000107.1:0-10260 GCA_964513955.1 uncultured Anaerolineae bacterium
CTATTCTACAAATGGTCATTGATTTCAGCCCGGATGATCAATTGCAGGCGCGGCGCGACCATCTGGCCGCCCAAGTGGCCGCCAATGCCGACCTGGCTTTACTCCATGCCTTGTTGGCATCGCCCACCCCGGTGATGCAAGAGACCGAGTCATTCTTCTGGCGCACGCGCCAGATCAGCGAGACGGTTGACTTGCCGCAAGCGCAGCGCGTGTGGCTTGAGCAAGCCGCGCGCTACCAGCAGGCAATCAGCGCCCTGGCGCCCGAGCCGACGCAGAACGACGTACTGACCTCGACGCTCTCCCTGGCGACCATTCAGCGCAGCCTGTGGAAAGAAGAGGCCGCAGCTTGGGAAGCCCTGGCGCACGCCAGCGAAGTGCGCTATCGCCTGACACTAAACAGCGCCCAGCACACGCCTATTTCGCAGACTGCGGTGGGTCGTCCAGATCAGCCGCTGCCTATCAACGTCAGCGTGCGCGACTACCGCATGGAGACGGTGCTGGGAACAGCAGCCGGTATCCTCCTGCTGACCATTCTGGCGGCATGGGCGTGGTGGCGCGCCGGTTAGATGAGAAAAAGATGAAGAAGTGATTAGACTTTAGGCGAGACGGCCGAGACCGTAGGGCATCGTACTTACGAATGGGAAGCCCTGGCGGTAGACTACGAGGCGAGCGGGTGCCAACGGCGCTTTTCCTGAGACGGAAAGGCGCGGCCCATTCTGCCTGCCGCACCCATGACGAGTGAAGCGAAGCCAGTCAACGTAACGAGAGAAGGCACATGCAAGCACCAGCGAATTTGACCCTACGCCCATCCCCTGACGCCCCTATCCTGGACGAGAACCAACGCATGGCAATTCATGCCAGCGGAGGGTGGGTGGCCTTTGTGCTCTTGACCGTCATGGTTCTCAGTCTGGCTTGGGCAGTCGCCGCGGCCGGCTGGGCAGCCGGCTTGTCCATTCTGCAATGGGCGGCCCTCGGCGGCGTCTTGGCCGGCGCTGGCATGGCGCTGACGCGTTGGCCGGGCGCATTTGGCCGCCTCTATGCCCTCATCGTAGGCGCGGCGTGGGTCATCGTTCTCACATCGTCGCTCATCATCTCCGACCTGAGCCTGTTCGAAAAAGTGCAGTATATCTGGCATCAGCTTTACCTCTGGACGGAGGGCGCGCTATCTGGTAAACCCATTGCGAACAACCTGGTGTTCGTGCTGCAAGTGGCTTTTCTCAGTTGGTGGCTTGGCTACCTGGCGGCATGGGCCATTTTTCGCCAGGGCCGCGTGTGGCGTGCGGTCGTTCCTGTGGGCCTGGCGATGTTGGTCAATGGCTATTACGGCCCCAGCCATTTGCGCACTTATCTGCTCATTTTCCTCGTCAGCGCGCTCCTCTTGATTGTGCGCGCCAATTTGACGCGCCAGGAGGAGGAATGGCAGGAGACGGGCATTCGCTACGCCAGTGACATTGGTGTGGATTTTCTGCGCGATGGCGCTATCTTTACGGTGCTGGTCATTCTTATGGCGTGGGTTACGCCAACCGCGGCCGCGGGCGGGCAATTAAGCCCGCTGATGAGACCGCTGGAGCGACCGTGGGAAACGGTGCGCCAGGAATGGGGGCGCCTGTTTAGTTCACTGAATTACCAACCGAGCTCGCTCGCCAGCGCCTTTGGCCGAAGCATGACGCTTTCTGGCCCGCGCACCCTGGGCAACAACGTGGTGATGGACATCAAAGCGCCTAACGGCAACTATTGGCGCGGCGTGACCTTCGATACGTACAATGGCCGTCAGTGGATCAACAACGATGCGGATGCCATCGCCATTGGAAAAGATGAGCCAATCACGGCGCCTGCGTACGTGGCACGGCGCGTAATCACGCAGACCGTGACCACCTACCTGCGCGGGGAATCGGTCCTCTTTGCCGCGCCGCAGCCGATTGGCTCGGAAGTGGCGGGCAGCGCGGATGTGACCTACATCCCAAACCAACAGGCCGGCGGGGAGCCGTCGAGTGCGGGCCGTCAGTCGGCAAACAACGCGCAGCCCGTGGACATCTCGCGTATGCGCAGCCGCCAACAGTTCAAAGAGGGAAGTTCCTATCAGGTGGTTTCGGCCATTAGCACTGCTGATGAGAAATCACTGCGTCAGGCCGGCGTACTCTATCCAGCTTACGTAAGCCAGCGCTATCTGCAGCTGCCGGAAGATCTGTCACCGCGTATCAAGACGCTGGCGGCCGATCTCACCGCGAACGCGGCGAACCCATACGATAAGGCCGTGATTCTGGAGCAGTTCCTGCGCACCGAGATCAAGTATAATGAAAAAATCGCCGCGCCGCCGTCGGACGTGGACCCGATTGACTACGTGCTGTTCGAGACCAAAGAGGGCTACTGCGACTATTACGCCTCGGCCATGACGGTGATGGCACGCAGTCTCGGTATTCCGGCGCGTTTCGTGGCAGGTTACTCACAGGGCGATTATGAGGAGGAGACAGGCGTTTACCGCGTGCGAGAAGCCAATGCACATTCCTGGGTGGAAGTCTACTTCCCCAACTACGGTTGGATCGAGTTCGAGCCAACCGCGGCCCAGCCGAGCATTGTGCGTCCCGCGCAGCCTTCCACGCCCACCGATGCCCAGAAGGCCGCGGACGAGGCTGCGCAGAAAGAAGCGCGCGATCTGCGCTCAGAAGAGAACAAGTTTGGCGAGGGCGAGGATGTGCCAGGCGGCGATGTGCCAACTGGACAGGCTGCCAGCCTACCCGTCGTCGGTCAGATCGGTGTGGGGATCGCGCTCCTCGGCGTGATGGCTGCGGCCGTCGTGCTGTTATCCCGCCGTGCACGCACGCGCCAGCCGGTTGCCCTGCCGCCAGACATGACGCTGCGCATTTACGAACGGTTGGACCGTTGGGCCACGCGCGTCGGATTGGGTCGTCGCGTCTCGCAAACGCCGTATGAGCATACGGGTATGCTGGTCAAAGCCCTGCCGGAAGGCGCGGCGCCTATTCGCCGCATCACCGACCTCTACGTACAAGAGTGCTTCAGCCCGGTCGCCGTCACCGCACGCGATCTGCAGGCGCTGTTTGCAGACTGGCAGTCGCTGCAGCCCGTGCTGCGCCGCTATTGGACCGACTACCAGAGCAAACTGCCGCTGCAGAAGCGCGTCCCCAGCCTGCGCCGGCGCAAGCGCTAACTGGGCCGCAGTTCAGGTTTGCTTGCACTCCAACAGGATGACCTGGGTTTCTTCTGGCAAATCGGCGGCTGTGATCTTGAGCATTTCCTGCACGGGGGGTTCGGGAAGGCCCATGGCCTTGAGAAATTTCTCCACCGGATCCAGTTTTCCGGTGTAGAGCGGCGTTTGGTAGTGCATCGGGATCACAATGCTCGGCTCCAGCAGGCTGATGACTTCGGCCGCGCGCGCGGCGTCGAGCGCGGCGCCTCCCCCCACGGGCACCAGCAAAACATCCACTTTTGGCATGGCTTCCACCTGGGCCTGCGTTGGAATCTGCCCCAGATCGCCCAGGTGACAAACCGTCAGTTTGTCGAATTCGAAAACAAAAATCGTATTGTGTTCGGGCAGCGACGGTTGGTCGCTCTTCTCTTGTTTGGCGGCCGCGTGCAGCGTGGAGACGCCAGTGATGAAAATTCCGCCAATCTCGTACTCGCCAGGGCCTGTCAGCACCATCGGCTCCCCTTTGATGGCCTGTTGACTGTTGTGCCCAGGCGCATCGTGACTGACCGTCACGACGTCTGCGCGCAATCGCGGCAAGGTGTACCCGATTGTTTTATCGTAGGGATCGGTCACGATTGTCGTCTGTCGCTCGCGCAGGCGAAAACAAGAATGACCATACCAAGTGATTTCCATGTGCGTGAGTCCTCCTCATCAGCAATCCACGGCTATTATACCCGAAGATGGAACAAAAGAAAAAACGTTCTAGATGGAATCTAATAATTTTAACAGATAGATTTGACAAAATTGTCTAAAGGCGTTACAATCGCGGCATGAGCAGAGCAACGCTGGTCGAAAGGAGCCAATAGATGGCCTTACTGCGAGCATTACAAGACAGCCCAGCCGGCCATATCGTAGAGATTTTGCAGCGGAATGGCCCGCTGAGTATCAAAGAAATCGAAGAACGCGTTGGCGTGACCAAGACAGCCGTGCGCCAACAGTTGACCAGTTTGATGGCCGACGGCATGGTAGCGACGCGTCTGGTGCGCGAGGGTGTAGGGCGCCCCCATTACGTCTACCTCTTGACCGACAAGGCGCGCGAGGTCTTTGCCGATTACTCCGACGAACTGGTGCTTTCGCTGTATGAAGAGTTGCTGGCTGAAGTCGGCCCCGCGCAGGTTGCCTTGCTGCTCAATCGTGTGGGCAGCCGCCTGGCGACGAAGTATGATCAGCCGTTGCGCGGCAGCCGCCTGGGCGAGCGGGTGCGCTTGCTGGCCTCCGCCCTGGACGACAAGGGCATCCTGACTGATCTGCACTCGACCAGCAGCGGCTTCATTTTGAAATCGTACAACTGCCCGTACCATGAGCTGGCGCAGGAGCATCGTGAAATTTGCCAAATGGAGCAGACGATGATGTCCGAAGTGCTGGCCGCAAATGTCGAACTCACGCAGTGTATGATGGACGGTCACCGCGGCTGCGAATTCACGGTGCTGCCCAGGTCTGCCGTGATTCAACTTGAAACGCAAATCGCGAACTAAACAAAACAAGAAACGTAACTAAGCACAGAAAGGGGCTTGTTTGCCACATATGACGTCCGAACTAGTAATCAAAGATCTGCATGTAACCGTCAAAGACAAGGAAATCCTCAAAGGTGTCAATTTGACCGTGCGTCAGGGCGAGACGCATGCCTTGATGGGCCCAAATGGTTCCGGTAAGAGCACTTTGGCCTATGCGATCATGGGGCATCCGCATTACGTAGTCACCGAAGGGGATATTCTGCTGGATGGCGTGAGTGTGCTGGAGATGGAGCCTGACGAACGCGCCAAGGCTGGACTTTTCCTCGCTTTCCAATATCCCACAGCCATTCCCGGTGTGAGCCTGGCCAATTTCCTGCGCACCGCGGTGAGCAATGTACGCGGACACACCGCGCAGGCCAAGGCCGAAGCAGCGGCCACCAACGGCAACGGTCATGCCAAACCCATCGGTTCAGAACTCATGCCAATGAAGGAATTCCGCAAAGACATGCGCGAAAAGATGGGGCTGTTGGGGATTGAGTCTTCTTTCGCCAACCGTTATCTCAACGACGGTTTCTCCGGCGGCGAAAAGAAGCGCGTGGAAATCCTACAGATGGCGATGCTCAGCCCTAAAATTGCCGTCCTTGACGAAACCGACTCTGGCCTTGACATTGACGCGCTGCGCACCGTCGCCGAAGGCGTCAGCAAGCTGATTGGCCCGAACATGGGCGCGCTGGTCATCACCCACTACCAACGCTTGCTCAACTACATCAAACCAGAATTCGTGCATGTGTTCTTCAACGGCCGCATTGTGCTTTCAGGGGGACCAGAGCTGGCTTTGGACCTGGAGTCGCGTGGTTATGACTGGGTGCGCGAACGCTTCGGCGAAGACATCGCCGCGTACCTGACGCATCACGACTAATTCTAATCAGAGAGGGGTTTTACCGATGGCAACTGAATCCGATCGCGCGATACTCGATGACGTTAAGCAAGAGTATCAGTACGGTTTCTCCGATCCTGAGAAATACGCCTTCAAGTCCGGTCGCGGCCTGAACCATGCGTTGATTGACACCATCTCGGACTTCAAGAATGAACCCGACTGGATGCGCCAATTCCGGCATCAGTCACTCGACATCTTCTTGTCCAAACCGATGCCCAACTGGGGCGCGGATCTGAGCGGGATTGATTTCGACAACATTTTCTACTACGTGCGCCCATCCGAAAAGCAGGGCAAGAGTTGGGCTGATGTGCCATCCGACATCCGGAACACGTTCGACCGTCTCGGTATTCCAGAGGCCGAACGTAATTTCCTGGCTGGCGTAGGCGCGCAATATGAATCGGAAGTCGTCTATCATTCGCTGCGCGAAGAATGGCAAAAGCTGGGCGTTATCTTCTTGGACACGGACAGCGGCTTGCGTGAGCATGAGGACGTCTTCAAAGAGTATTTTGGCACGATTATCCCGCCTTCTGACAACAAGTTCGCCGCACTCAACAGCGCGGTCTGGTCAGGCGGCTCGTTCGTCTATGTGCCGAAGGGCGTCACGCTGGACATTCCGCTGCAAGCCTACTTCCGCATCAACGCACAGAATATGGGCCAGTTCGAGCGCACCCTCATCATCGTGGAAGAAGGCGCCAATGTGCACTATGTCGAAGGCTGCACAGCCCCGATCTACTCCAGCGACAGCCTGCACAGCGCGGTCGTCGAAATTATCGTGAAGAAAGGCGGCCGCTGCCGCTACACCACGATTCAGAACTGGTCGAACAATGTCTACAACCTGGTGACCAAGCGCGCCATGGCGCATGAAGATGCGCGCATGGAGTGGATTGATGGCAATCTTGGCTCCAAGGTGACGATGAAATACCCGGCGGTCTACATGATTGGGCCGCGGGCGCACGGCGAAATCCTCTCGATTGCGTTTGCGGGCAAAGGCCAACATCAGGACGCCGGCGGCAAGGTGGTGCATGGCGCGCCTGACACGACCAGCCGCATTATCTCGAAATCCATCAGCAAGAACGGCGGCCGCGCGTCCTACCGCGGCCTGCTGAAGGTGGGCAAGGGCGCGGTTCGTTCCAAGTCCAACGTCGTATGTGATGCGCTCCTGCTGGATGAAGAGTCGCGTTCGGATACCTATCCTTACATCGAGATTGACGAAGACGATGTGCAGGTGGGTCACGAGGCCTCCGTGAGCAAAATTGGCGAAGAACAGCTCTTCTATCTGATGAGCCGCGGGCTGAGCGAAGACGAAGCTTCGGCCATGATTGTGGCCGGCTTCATCGAGCCAATGGTCAAAGAACTGCCGATGGAATACGCCGTCGAAATGAACCGGCTCATCCAATTGCAGATGGAAGGCTCGATCGGCTAGCGCGCTCGGCGCCAATGACCGTGTCGTGCGGTCAATGGCACAAGCCAGGGCCGGCCGCGGTGGCTCAAGGAAAACCGGGTTTTTCTCAAAAGCCCGGTTTCCGCGAGTGGCAAACCGAGCGGCCAGCGGTGAAGGCAATAAGACGATAAGAGGAATCAACCTGTGACGGCAATAACGAAAGAATTAACGATTCCGCTGAGCATCAGCCGCGAAGCGGTGGAGACGCTGTCCGCGCTCAAACGCGAGCCGGATTGGATGCTTGACCGGCGGCTGCTGGCCTGGCGCTTTTTCGAAGAGATTCCGATGCCGACCGGCATGGAAGAAACCTGGCGCCGCACGCGGCTCACCGGCTTCAAGCTGGACGCGGTGCAACCGTTCGCGCCGGCGCGTGACGTGCGCGTGGCAAAACAGACCGATCTGCCAGCCGCCATTCAAGCGGAACTGGCCACGTTGAGCACCAACGCGGGCGCTGTCGTGCACCGTGACGCCGACCTGCTGTTTTCCAGCCTGCGCCCTGATCTCGAGGCCAAGGGCGTTATCTTCTGCGACCTGCACACGGCCGTACGCGAGCACCCCGACCTGGTGCAGAAGTATTTCATGTCCGAAGCCGTGGCGCTGCCCGATGATGACAAATTCGCGGCGCTGCACGCAGCACTGTGGAACGGCGGCACGTTTCTGTATGTACCGCGCGGCGTGACGGTTGACACCCCCTTGCAGGGTTTAATCGCCCTGGATCAAGCCGGCGTTGGCAATTTCTCGCACACGATCATCGTGGCCGAAGCCGGGGCCGAGGTCACCTACTTGGAAGAAATGGTGTCTTTACAGGATCGAGACAACCAGGACTTTCATAGTGGTATTGTCGAAATCATCGCCCAACCCGCGGCGCGCGTCAACTACATCAGCCTGCAGAGCTGGGGCAGCCATGTCTACAATTTCTCGCGCGAGCGCGCGGTGGTGGGTCGCGATGCGCACGTGCGTTGGGTCACCAGTCAATTGGGCAGCCGTTTGACCAAGACTTTCCAGCAGGCCGATCTGTTGGGCGCCGGCGCGTCGAGCGAGATGCTCGGCGTGCTCTTTGCCGCCGGCCGCCAGCATATTGACCTGGACACGTATCAGCGCCATGTGGCGCCGAACACCGTCAGCGACCTGTTGTACAAGGGCGCGCTGCGTGATCGGGCGCACGCGGTTTGGCGCGGTATGATTCGTGTGGAACCCAATGCCCAGAAAACCAACGGCTATCAGAAGAATCAGAACCTTATCCTGAGCAAACAGGCGCGCGCGGATTCTGTGCCAGGCCTGGAAATCTCGGCCGATGATGTGCGCTGCACGCACGGCGTGACGGTGGCGCAGGTCGAGCCTGAATACTTGTTTTACTTAATGAGTCGCGGCCTCAACAAAGAGCAAGCCGAGCATATGATCGTGGCTGGCTTCTTTGAAGAAGTGCTGGCGCGTATTCCGTTGGAAGGCGTGCGCGAAAAATTGGAAGCGGCCATTGGTCAGCGCATTGGCATCTGAAAACTCTAGACTGGAGATGATTATGAGCGATAAAGGCTACGCCCGCCCGGAGGTGCTTGTCAGCACCGAATGGGTCGCGCAACACCTGAACGATCCCTCGGTGCGTGTGATTGAATCGAACGAAGACATTCTCCTGTACGACATCAAGCATATTCCTGGCGCCATCCAGATTGACTGGCAGCGTGATTTGAATGATCCGCTGACGCGTGACTACCTGGGGCGCGGCCAGTTCGAGGCGCTGATGGCCCAGCATGGAATTAGCAACGACACCACCGTGGTTTTCTACGGAGACAAGAACAACTGGTGGGCCTGCTATGCGTTCTGGGTGTTCCAACTATTCAGCCACACCAACGCGCGGGTGATGGACGGCGGCCGCGCCAAGTGGGAAGCCGAAGGCAGACCGATGGTGCGCGAGACGCCGAGCTATGCGCCAACCACCTACAAAGCGCCAGAGCGGGCCGACTATCAGATTCGCGCCACGCGTGACCAGGTGCTTGAGCACGTGCGCCAACAGCGCCCGCTGGTGGATGTGCGTTCGCCGGGCGAGTATTCGGGCGAACTGCTGCACATGCCGGCCTACCCACAGGAAGGCGCGCTGCGCGGCGGCCATATCCCGGGCGCGCGGAACATTCCGTGGGCGCGGGCCGCCAACGCCGACGCCACATTCAAGACGGCCGACGAGCTGCGCGCCATCTATGAAGAAGAGCAGCGACTCAAGGACGATGACAACGTCATCGCCTACTGTCGCATCGGCGAACGGTCATCGCACACCTGGTTTGTGCTGACTTATCTGTTGGGCTATCCCCATGTGCGCAACTACGACGGCAGTTGGACCGAATGGGGCAACCTGGTCGGCGTGCCGATCGAACGCTAGTGCAAAAAGACTTCCGAAGTCTGCGAGACCTCGGAAGTCTTGCCGTTTTTCATCCATCGCAGTAAAATCGGCCTGCTTTCGTTGGTCGATTTCTTGCAGTAAAGAGGTATGCCGTGGATCGGCAAGCAAAAATAGATTTCATCTTAGAACATTACGAAGATCCGCGTCACTACGGACCAACCCACCCGGCTGATGTGGTGCTGCAGGGCGGCAACCCCGGCTGCGGCGATATTGTCACCGTCTATCTGAAGAGCGATGAGCATGATCACGTCAGCGCGCTGAGCTTCGAGGGCGAGACTGCGCCGTACGTGCAGTACACCTGCGCCCGCACCACCAGCGTACTGGAAAAGGCGCCCGCGCTTGACGGGGACATCGATTATGCACAGCTCTGCGACGAGGAAGCCGGCGAAGTCGTCCGCATGCTGGAGGCGTTCCCGGCCAAAATAATTGAGGCGGCCGAGCGCTGCGAGCCGTACCTTGTGGCGCGGCACATCGTGAACCTGGCGCAGGCGTTCAACCGCTTTTATTACGAGCACCGCATCATCGGGGAGGACGCCGCGCGCATGCGGGCGCGGCTGGCGCTGGTCAGCGCGGTCCGGAGCTGCCTCAAGCGGGGGCTGTGGCTGCTGGGGATAGAAGCGCCCGAGCATATGTGAAGCTGTGAAGGAGGAATTCCTCAATGCATGATATGAAACGTATCGCAAGGGATCCCGAGGCGTTCGGCGCCGCCATGCGCAGCCGGAACGAGGAGGTCGACGTACAGGCGCTCCTTGCGCTGGACGCCGAGCGCAAGTCGATGCTCCAAAGGGCGGAGGACTTGAAGGCAAAGCGTAATGCCGCGTCGCAGGAGGT